>JAYYTT010000275.1:0-7117 GCA_036344375.1 Acidobacteriota bacterium
ACGTCATCCTGACGGCCCGCCGGGGAGACCGGTTGAGTGAGCTGGCAGCCTCGCTTGAAAGCAAGCACAAAATCAACGCCCCCGTAATTGTCGCCGACCTCGCTGCCACCGACGGTGCGCGAAAGCTCTTCGAGCAAGTTCAAGAAAAAAGACTTGAAGTTGAGTATCTGATTAACAATGCCGGATTTGGAACCTTCGGCGAGTTCGCCGAAACCGACTGTGAAGAATCAATAGATCTGGTGCAGGTAAACGTCGCAGCAATCACCGAGCTAACCGCTCTGTTCCTACCGGCCATGGTCAACCGCCAAAGTGGGCGTGTGCTTAATGTCGCTTCCGCTGCTGCCTTCCAACCCGGACCGCTGATGGCTACGTACTTCGCAAGCAAAGCCTATGCATTGCACTTTTCCGAGGCTCTGAACGAAGAACTGGAAGACAAGGGAGTCAGCGTGACGGCTCTGTGCCCAGGCCCCGTAAGGACGGAATTTCAACAGGTCGCTGGCATGGAAACTTCCGGCCTAGTAGCCAAAAAGCGCCTAATCAGCATTGAAGAGGTAGTCGAAGCTGGCTACGAGGCTATGATGCAAGGTAAAGCTTTTGTCATTCCAGGTGTCGGAACTAGACTGCTCTCATTCGGTGTTCGCTTCATGCCTCGACGTTTCGTTGCTAAATTCGTGCACCGAATGCAGGCTGACCGGGCACCATAAGTAACAAAAAACGGTTACAATCGCTTAGAACAACCTGATTATCTGGGTTTTGCCCCTAATCTCTCCCTTTTAAGTCTGAATCGAGACCACTTTCCATGCCGCATTATTTCGACCGCCAAGACGATGGGACCTTGAAAATCGAGGTTCACAAACGGGGCAAAGAGTTGCTCTGGGATGCCCTGCTGAACAAAGGCACGGCTTTTACCGAAGAAGAACGGGAGGCCTTCGACCTGAAAGGCCTTTTGCCTACTCAAGTCAACACCATCGAGGACCAGGCGGAACGGACTTACCTCGCGATCACCCGCAAATCTGAGCCGCTGGAGCAGTACATCGGCCTAAGAGCGCTCCAAGATCGCAACGAAACGCTCTTATACAAGCTGCTAATCGATCACCTTGAAGAGTTTATGCCGATCGTGTACACGCCAACTGTCGGTGACGCTTGTTTCCACTTCAGTCGGATCTTCCGTCGTGGGCGTGGCGTTTGGATAACACCGGATCACCGCGGGCATATCAAGGAACTTCTGGGAGCGTTCGACAAACCATACGTTCGTCTCATTGTTGTGACCGACAACGAACGCATCCTCGGATTGGGTGATCAAGGAGCCGGCGGCATTGGGATCCCAATCGGGAAGCTAGCACTGTACACGGGCTGCGCGGGTCTTCATCCGTCGACAACGCTGCCGATCAGTATCGACGTGGGCACCGACAACCGGCACCTGTTGAACGACCCTCTGTATCTTGGCTATCGGAAACCACGTCTGCGGGGCAGCGAATACCTCGAACTTATCGACGAATTCATCCAAGCAGTCAAAGAATGCTTTCCCGACACGCTGCTGCAATGGGAAGACTTCAAGAAAGTCAACGCTTTCGAACTCCTCGCTAAGTATCAAGACGAGCTACTCTCGTTTAACGACGATATTCAGGGTACGGCCGCAGTGACCACTGCCGGACTGGTTGCCGCTTGCCGTGTAATTGGGGAAGAACTGAGTGACCAACGTATTGCGATTCTCGGAGGCGGTGCCGCCGGTATTGGCATCGCGCACCAGCTGCGGGGAGCTTTTGAGCGCATGGGCAAGTCGGCTGACGCAATCACTCGCTCGATCGCAGTGCTCGATAGTCGTGGTTTGATTCATACAGGGCGTGATGGCCTTGACGAGCATAAAAAAACTTTTGCGTGGCCACATGAACTGGCCACAGAGCATGGGTTGGATCCAGCAGAGCAGATCGACCTCGAGAGTCTAATCGGAGCTATGAAACCAACGATGTTACTCGGCACCAGTGGTGTGCCAGGTACGTTCACCGAGCCAATGCTGCGGGAGATGGCTAAGCACGTTGAACGCCCTGTTGTTTTCCCGCTCTCGAACCCCACCGCAATGAGCGAGGCACACGCTGCCGACGTAGTTGCGTGGACTGAGGGCCGGGCATTAATCGCAACAGGTAGTCCCTTTGACCCCGTTGATTACAACGGCCGCACCATCCATGTCAGTCAGGGCAACAACGTTTATATATTCCCGGGGGTCGGTCTTGGAGCTCTTGCTGCACAAGCCACGAAGGTTACCGATTCGATGTTCACAGCAGCGGCCGCCGATCTTGCTGACCAAGTGTCGCCCGAAGATCTCAAATCCGGGAAGCTTTACCCTCCACTCTCTGATATGCGCAAGATTACACGCAGCATCGCTCAGGCGGTGGTGCGACAAGCATTCGAAGAAGGTCTCGCTCAGGCTGATGCAGACACGCCAATCGAAGACCTTGTCGACAGCCTTATCTGGGAGCCAGCCTACCCGACACTCGTTCCGGCCTAAACACTCAGCCAGGACGTTTGGCCTGGTAAAAACAGTGGTGGCTAGTTTCGGTTGGTAATTAAGAGAGTGGTGGCAACCCAATAGACTGGGCACGCTGAATCTCGCCCGCGATTGCAAGAACTGCCTCTTCCTTCTGCGGCCCGCCGACCACCTGTATACCGACCGGAAGGCCCTTGGAGTCAAATCCCGCTGGTACCGAGGCAATGGGTAATCCGGTGGGGCTCAAGATGAAAGTCGGGGCTACCCAGTCGATGTAGGTCTTCATTGCATGTCCACCTATGGTCTTGGGGTGATTTTGCTCGACGGGATGTGGTGACACCGCCATGCACGGTGTAAGGAGGAAATCGAATCTCTGGAAAAACTCGTGCATTTCGGCCCAAAGCTGGGCCCGGGCTTGTTGGGCGGCGGCAAGTTGCATGATGGTGGTCTCGAGACCGCCTCGAACATTAGCTGCAAGGTTGTCACCAAACTCACTGATTCGGTCTAGGCGAGAGTACTGATTGGTAACCATCCACAACCCCCGGATGGCGAGGAAAGCTTCTCGCGCGTAGCTTAAATCAAGATCAATTTCCTCAACGCATGCACCTACCTGGCCCAACTCTTCAGTGGCCACACGGCAGACTTTCTGGATCTCATCATCGACGCCGATACCAGCAATGTCGGAGCAAAAAGCCAGTCGTGTTTCCTTCGGCATACCTCGTTGAACCACCTCTGCGAACTCACGTCCGTGAATCGATTGGTGCAGCGGCGTGACTTGGCTGGGACCAGCGACGGCTTCGAGCATGAGAGCAACATCCAAGGCCGTACGCCCCATGCCACCTGTAACCGAAATATCATCCCAAAGAAAATCATTCGGCCAAGTTGGAATCAGTCCAGGTGAAGGCCTCAGCCCAACAACACCGCAAAACGACGCAGGAATACGGAGCGAGCCACCCAAGTCGGTGCCCTCGGCCAAGGCAATCATCCCAGTAGCCAAGCCAGCAGCGCCCCCGCCCGTCGAACCACCAACACTCAAGTCAGTATTCCAAGGGTTACGCGTTGCACCGAAGACCTCGTTGAAGGTGTTGGCACCAGCAGCAAACTCGGGGGTGTTGGTCTTTCCAAGAATGACCGCATCAGCAGCTTTGAGACGCTGAACCACTAATGCATCAACTTCGGGAACGTGATCCGCGTACAACGTTGAGCCGAACGTCGTGCGCATGTCCTTGGTTTGCGTCACGTCCTTGACACCTACCGGAATCCCGGCCAGTACACCGACGTTATCACCGGCAGCCAACCGCTTATCGAGTTGTCGTGCTTCGTCGACAGCGGCATCGTTCAAAGTCACCACCGCATTGATCTTGCCGTTGTAGCCTTCGATCTGTGCTAGGCAAGCTTCAACTACCTCGACGCATGACAACTCACGGTCACCGATTAAACTGCGAAGCTTTGATGCCGACAAACGTGCGACGTCCATGCAATCTCCCTGAACAGCATCTCCCGGTATGCTGTCACTGCCTAGTTAGTCTTCGATGAATTCAAACACCAGTAACTTGGCCAGGAGCTTGCCAAGTGACACTACACTGGGCAACCTTGCGTGAGCCTCCTTGTCAAATGAATCTGGCTAAGCCCGTGGCCGAAACGGATCCACTCTCCAACATCGTTATCGTCTTAAACAAGCCCAAGGACGTCGTCAACATCGCCGGGGTCATCAGGGTGATGATGAACATGGGGCTGTCGCGGCTTCGACTCGTGGAGCCAGACGAGTTCGATATACGTCGAATCGACGGGGTCGCCCACAGAAGCAGCCGAATTGTCAAGGGAACTGAGTTCTACGAAAGCCTGGCTGCCGCCGTTTCGGATGTTATCTATGTTGTAGGAACATCGGCTCGTGCGCGCTCCGACAAACGAAACATGGCTCGCCCGCGCACCATTGCGCCGGTAATCACCGAACGGACTCAAGATGGGCTCGTAGCAATCGTCTTTGGCCGTGAAGACAAAGGGCTACCAACTGAGGCGCTGGACCTGTGCCAAGAGGTGATCGGGATTCCTACCGATCTTGAATTTCCTAGCCTCAATCTGGCCCAAGCGTGCTTAGTGGTTTGCTATGAATTGTTGTTGGCAGTTGGTGACCCCAGACAACAAGAGCCACCAGTGAGCGGCAAGCGTTGTCGGGCAACGCCACCAGCAACCCAGGAGGACTTGGAAAGAATGTATGGCTCTCTCGAAAAAGGGCTTGAACACATTGACTTTTTCGCCCCTCGTGAAGCCACAGCAGTAATGCGAACGTTCCGAACGTTATTGGGGCGTGCTGAACCCTCGCAGCGCGAGGCTAAACTTGTCGAGGCTATTGGCCACCGGATCGTCCACTTTCTTGACCGACTTGAACGGGTACGAAACGACAACGTCTAGCCTGCATACCCAAACCAAGAAACAATCGATTGAGTAGCTTCTACGAAATCCTGTGCGCTTACAGTAGCAGTGTTTCCAAATGGGCCCGCTAGTGCCCCGGCTGCCACAATGGCTCCTCAACACCAGCTTTACGATTTTCGAAACGCGCCATAACAAACAGTGCATCAGAGAGGCGATTTAAGTAGGGCACCATGTCGGCACCAACGTTTTCCTCGCGAGCCAGCGAGACTACGCGCCGCTCCGCTCGACGACATACGGTTCGAGCCACATGAAGAGCTGCTGCGCCAGGTGAACCACCCGGCAAAATGAAGTTCTCAAGCGGCCCAACGACCTCGGTTAATTCGTCTATCAGTACCTCAAGTTTATTTACTTGCTCCGTCCCAATGCGCGGCACATCGAACTCGGGGTTCTCACTCTCGGGCGTGGCCAGATCGCCGCCTAGGTCAAAAAGTTGATTTTGAATGGCCGTCAGTTCGACACTCAATCGTTCACACAGTCCAACGGCTATAGCCATACCAATACATGAGTTAAGTTCATCGACCGTGCCATAAGCTCGGACACGGAGCGAATCCTTCGCCACCTCGGTACCCGCACCTAGACGGGTTAAACCACCATCACCGGTACGCGTGTACAGTTTGGTTAGCCTGGCCATTTCGTCTCCTTACTTGGAGGAGTTTGCACTGCGGAGCCGCTGTTCTTCCAGCATGTGTTTTAGTTATCGCGACAATGTAAGGGTAACGCCGAAATATCCACTAAGGCCCACTGTGCCAAAACCAAGGACTTCTTCGTAGTTCGTGTCGAGCAGATTGTCTATTCGAGTGCGGACCGACAAAGCATTAAGCAACTGATAGTTAACTGCTAGGTTGACGATTGCAAAACCATCGAGACGCTCTCGCCCGTTGACTCCATTGTCGAAGCTCTCGCCTTTCACACGCAATTCGCTCCAAAAACGCAGGCTTTCATCTGGTCGAACAGTCACACGGATACCCCCTTGGTGCCGCGGTCGACGAATAAGCTGGCCGTCAACGCTCTCGGAAGTGGCATCGGTCAGTGTGTAATTGCCCGACAAGGTAAGCGTTTCATTCGGCTTGTATTCCCCCCCAACTTCAGCACCTATCGTTATGACATCACCCAGGTTCTCCGGTCGCCCAGAGACGAAGTCAAATTCGATTAACTTACTTATGTCGTTATAAAAAAACGTGACATCAAAACTTGCTTGAGAAGAAGGGACGAATGTATCAATACCAACATCGAAGCCAACACTCTCCTCTGGTTGTACATCCGTATTGCTGAAACCAGGGAAGTAGAGGTCATTGAGGGTTGGCGCCTTAAACCCAGAACCCATCGAACCGTGGACCCGGACCAGTTGGTTGACATCGATCGTTGCCGTGGCACGGCCTGTCCACTTTCTGCCAAAGGTGCTGTGGTCCTCAAAACGAACTCCGCCGGTGACCCTCGCACGATCAGCGATACGGATGCGATCCTGGACATAAACACCTACAAAGTCGACCTCTTCGCTAAAAAAATCCTCGCCCAAGACACTTCGGCTCAACGACGTAGCCTGCTCGCGTCGATACTCAAGACCAGTAACCAAAGTCTGGGCACCTGGGAGATCCATACCGTTCTGCCAGTCCACTTCCCGGATTGAAGAGTTAAGCTCGAAACTGGTAAAAAAATCCTCCGGCGTGTCAGTAGTAAGACCAGCTACCGAGGTTGAAATTTCCACAGTTGAGTGAATACCTTCCCCTCTGTACCCGACCGTGCCACTGGCGACCGTCTCGCTGCTAGTCTGCAAATTAACTAGATTGTCAACGGGGCCCTCAACGAAATCGAACCCATCGAAGTCGACATCAGTGTTGAATCCACGGATGAAAGCCGAAGCCACCATCCCTCTGTCCAACCCATAATCAACACGGCCATTGTAGGAAAGGTTCTTATAGCTATCGGGCTCGGAATGGCCATTGGCTTCGTTAGCGCTTGAGAAGCCACCACTGTCGAAGTAGGAAATCCCACCGGCTAGACGTACGGAGTTGGTTTGCCCACTGCCCCACGTGCTGAACCGACTGGTGCTGTAAGAACCACCGTCAGCCTCAACGCCCCAGGCCCCAGAACCACTGCCACGTCGGGTGATTACGTTGATGACACCACCTATTGCCTGTGAACCGTACAAGTTGCTCTGCGGACCACGTACGATCTCGATGCGATCTATTTGATCGGCTG
>JAYYTT010000276.1:0-3720 GCA_036344375.1 Acidobacteriota bacterium
ATTTTGGAGGCGGACGATGTCAGCACAAGCTGCCATTCTCGAAGCTTCGGGCTTGCCACCAGGGCTGCCTGCGGTCGAGTCGAACGGTGACGACGAGTGGGTCGACAACGAGGCATATCGCGAGCTCTTCGTGTCAGTAATCGAGCTTGCTATTAAAGACTATGAGTTCCTGTTGCGCATCCGACAGCAGGAAACACTGACTCCGTCCGAGCGTAAGAAATTGCGTGGACTGACGGAAGATGGTGATCCGGAAGAGTTCTTCGCCAGTCGTTGGTTTGAAGATATCTGCCGCATGATCGGCGTCACCGCCGAAGTTATTCGGGAGCGCCTTGAAGTTTTATCTTCTGGATTAGCAACAACCTAAATAAGCCTGTCACTTGAAGTTCAGCGCGGGAGTCGCCATTCGGCAGCTCCCGCGTAGTCTTTCTGCGCTGTAATTAACTGAGCTTGGCCATCGCCTCACGGAGCGCAGCCCGCCCAAGTACAACAGCGTGGATACGGCTAGCTGGCAAGCCATCGAGAGCAGCTACGACGTCATCGTCGCCTATTGCCTCAATATCGACGACGCGTTTACCAACAACCATCTCACTAATCACCGAAGCGACAGCAATCGTGGCAGCGCAGCCATACGCTTTAAAGCGTATGGCAATGATCCGGCGACGCTCTCCTTCAGCACCGGGCTCCACAGCGATAGCGACCCGAAGAACATCGCCGCAGACTTCGTTATGCACGAGGGCAACCACGTCGGAATCAACGAGATCACCAAGGTTCCGAGGTCGCCTGTAGTGATCGAGAAACGTCTCCGAGTACTGATCCATTGTCAGAATCCTCGCCCCAAACGGTGGGTACCATAGCCCTACAGGCAAAATGTTGTGGGAATGATTGGTTGATCGGTAGCAAGCAACCCGACCATAAAGATGATCGGAAATGCAAGATAGAGAGACACCCTGATGACCTGTAGCTGTACCATATCAACAGTTCCACGCTCTGTTTAGGGCGCTCCACAGCTAGGCTCCTAATTATCTCCTCAGACCGACCATGAATGCTGCAATTATCGAAACACAAGGCCTTCGGAAGGTATACAAAACCCTCCTCGGAAACCCTGTTGAGGCACTAAGTGGTGTTGATATAAGGGTTGAACGAGGACAGGCGTTTGGCCTACTTGGGCCAAACGGGGCCGGCAAAACAACCCTGCTAAAGGTATTGCTGGGCCTCGCGCGCCCAACAAATGGCCAAGCACGGCTAATGGGAGAAAAGGTTGGGACACCGTCGGCAAGGCTCCGTATTGGCTACATGCCCGAAATCCGCAACTATCCACAGTTTCTCACCGCCTTCCGCTGTCTCTCCTTGTTCGGTCACCTACATGGAATCCCGTCATCCAAGGGCAAGAAGCGCATTAGCGATGTTCTAGAGGACGTCGACCTCGGAAAGTGGTCTGAGCACAAAGTTGGGAGCTTCTCGAAGGGAATGAAGCAACGCCTGGCGTTAGCACAGGCCCTTCTGAATGATCCCGAGCTCCTATTTCTCGACGAGCCAGCTGAGGGTATCGATCCGCTCGGCCGTGTCGTCGTCCGAAACATTCTACGCCGCCTCCGCGAGCGTGGAACGACGCTGTTCATAAACTCCCATCTTCTAACCGAAGTCGAAATGGTGTGCGATGAAGTTGCCATCCTGCAGCGTGGCAAAATTATCAAAGCTGGCATTCTCGCCGAACTCACCACTCGCGAACAGCAGTATCGCCTGTCAGTAGCATCCGATTCTGAACGTGTTCCGGCGATACTCAACCGGACAATTTTGGAGATCGAGAAAGTAAAGGCACCTGCCGGTTTAGCCGCTTGGAACTTGACCGTTCATGATCGTGCTGAACTAAACAGGGCGCTCGATCGACTACGCCTGGAAGACATCCTGGTCGACAGCATTGAACCGGTACGGAACAGCCTCGAGGAAGTCTTTTTGGGAGCCATCAGGGATCAGACGGGCAACAACGACCAGCAAGGGTCGGAGGGCCCTCCTAGCGATGGATCCAAATCAGCTAACGGCAGGGTGCGCTCATGAGCGAGAAACGTACGGCCGTTCTGGGACACGGTAATGACAACATCGCTCAAACCCAGCTGATCTCGTGTCAAATCCGGGGACTCGTAGCCTACACAGTGCGAGAATCGTTGCACCGATGGACTCTGATCACGTATCTAATTGGCATTACGTTCTTTCTCATCCTCCTTTCCACAGCTGTAAACCTTGACGTTGTCGAAGGAACACTGGCATCAGCGCGATTGTTCGGCCAAAACCTCGAAGTCGGTGGCCAGGAAATCCCCGTCGATAACTTCGTGCGTTGGTTCCAAGTCGGCATCATCACCATCCTCTATTCCATCGGCGTCCTATTGGCTCTTTTCCTGACCTGCAACCACATCCCAGCTATGGTCAGGGAGGGCTGGGGTGGCCTTCTCATTGCCCAGCCAGTCTCGCGGTCAACACTGCTACTCGGGCGTGCTTTGGGGTCGGTGACCGTTATCAGTATCGGCGTCGCTTACTTGGTTGTCGGCAGCTGGACCGTCCTGAGACTCAAGACCGGTTTGGGAAGCACAGGCTTTTTGTTCGCTGGCCTGACAATCCTCCTCGTCTACTCCATCTGCTACTCAGCGACCATCCTTGCCGGAATCATCACCCGCAATGGCCCTGTCAGCGCGATGGCGGGCTTGATGGCCTGGTTCGCGGGGCACGCTATCTATCCGTTCCACGCATACACAGAGTGGCAAGCAATGGCGTTCTCTCCAGGTTGGCGACGACAGGCAGGCACGGCGCTTGCCGAAGGCCTCTACTGGACGTTCCCTAAGAGTCAAGGAATGTGGCAAGTTGCGGTGGCCGCCGCTCAAAATGAACCTGTGTCTTTTCTCCCGGTTCTTTATTCGATTCCTTTCGCTGCTTTGTGTATGTTTCTCGCTTGCTGGTGGTTCGCACGGAGTGACTATTAGGGGCACTACAATGAACAAGTTGGTGGTCTTGGGGAAAGAGTTTTTACAGATCGGCACCTTCGGTGCCGTCGCCCTCGTCTCGGCGTGCTCAACTTCGATTGATCCCGAGAAAGTTATAACGTCGCAAACACTGATCGACCAGATGCCTTCTTTGGGCGCCGAAGCGATCGCCCGGATTGACGTTGCGGGGCTTAGAGAAGCATTGCCAGAGGAGCAGTGGAAACGTTACGAGGAAATATTCCTTGAGGAGGGGATATTTTTTGAGTCAGACGGAGCCGAGCTCCGACAAATGTGGGAGGGACTTGGAACAAACCCACGTGAAAGCTTGGAACATATAAGTTTCGCGATCATGCACGCCGCGCAAGGCGCTGGTGGGGACGCTGATCATACACAGGACGAAATGCTAATTCTGGTCTCTGGAGACTTTGACCACAATCGTTTCGAGTTGGCACTTACCAATGCCATTGCCAATTGGAGCAGCGAGGACATAGACGGCACCACGATGTGGTGGGTCGACGAAGCAAGTACTGGATTGGTGCCATTTGGGCAGGTAGCAGCAACGCCACCAATCATCGCCCTAGCGTTTCTTGACGACACCACACTTGCTATCGGCAACCAGGAAAGTCTCTATGCAGTGATCGGAACCAACGGCAGTCGTCTCGAACCCCTGGAATCAGGCCACATTATGAACGATCTGATTTCTGAAGTTGCAGGGCAGGGCCAGATCTGGCTGGTTGCCACCGATTCA
>JAYYTT010000277.1:0-4036 GCA_036344375.1 Acidobacteriota bacterium
ACCGCGACTATTCGCCTTCTCTACAGGAGCATGATTCCCATTACTACTAAGAAGACACTAATTCCCAATAGGATCCAGAGAGTCTTCCACATTTTTCGTTTTACTAAATGAATTCCTAATATCGACACTGACGTGTTCTCCCTTGCTTTAGCGTTCGACGCGTCCCCTATCGATCAATATCTTTCGCAGCAGGAACTCGATTTGTGCGTTGAGGCTACGCAGGTCGTCGGCGGCCCACCGCCTGAGGGCATCATGAACCTTCGGGTCCAGCCTTAGAAGAAAAGCTTTTCGCTCAGACATTTATGCTAACCCTGATGCTCCTGTGAGAAACACAGCTGGAAACGAGAGCTGATTGACTAAGCGTCTCAAGCGGGCCTCCCCCGGCGACTTTTAACTGTACAAACTGCCTGTGTTGACTACCGGCTGGGTTTCGGTCTCGCTGCAAAGCACGACCAGAAGGTTGGACACCATTGACGCTTTACGTTCTTCGTCGAGCTCGAGGACTTCCTTTGCCGCGAGTTCTCCAAGCGCATGCTCGACCATCCCTACCGCGCCTTCGACGATCTTGCGGCGCGCCGCGATAACAGCTGCCGCCTGCTGGCGTCGAAGCATCGCCTGGGCAATCTCCGGCGAGTATGCGAGGTGCGAGATTCGAGATTCGATGATCTCGATGCCGGCCTTGGCCAAGCGGTCCTGATTCTCTTGCTTGAGGTGTTCAGAGATTTCGGGCTGGTGCCCAACCATTGACACCTCGTTCTCTTCGAAAGCGTCATAGGGGTAGTTGGTCGCTAAGTTGCGCACCGCCGCCTCGCTCTGCACGTGTACGTAGTTGATGTAGTCATCAACTTCGAAGACGGCCTCAGCAGTATCAATGACCTTCCAAACAACCACGGCGGCAATCTCGATGGGATTGCCGCGCTTGTCGTTAACCTTAAGCTTGCTGGTCTCGAAGTTGCGCACCCGGAGGGAGACGCGCTCCTTTGTATAGAAAGGGTTTGCCCAACGCAGGCCTGGAGCTTGCACCGTACCAATGTAGCGGCCGAAGAACTGGAGCACTCTGCCTTCGTTCGGATTAACCGTGAAGAATCCAGCGCAAAGAACCCCAACTACTGGGAGGGACAAAATACAGATGAGTCCTAAGAACCCGATTTGAAAATTATCGCGTATATCCGCGACTATGGTGTAGACGAGAACCCCTGTTACAGCAATAAGGGCTAGCAATACGACAATTCCGTTGGGCGCCTGCATTCTGTTCTCTGTGATCATGCTGATTCTCCTCTTCAAATGTGATATCAAAATAGTATTGAAATACTATCATATATAGCAAATTGATTCATTGTTTTGACCAGGGCGTTACGGGTTGCGCCGGGTTTCTTCTGGTCCCTGTTAAGCTTCTTGTCTCATGGATTTCTTCGCCGGCAACTTGCTTGAAGGAAAGGTGGCGCTGATCACAGGCGGCGGCACCGGGCTCGGCTTGGCAACGGCGGGAGCGTTCGGCGCTAGCGGTGCCAAATTGGTGATTGCCAGCCGCAGCGCCGAGCATGTCGAAGATGGCGCTACTGCGCTGCGCGGAGAAGAAATCGAGGCGCTGCCTCTGGTGTGTGATGTCCGTGATCCGGACCAAGTCGAGGCCATGGTTGATGCTGCGATCGGACATTTCGGCCGCGTCGACATTTTGGTAAACAACGCCGCCGGCAACTTTCTAGTTCGTGCTGAAGACCTGTCCCCGGCGGGTTGGCAGGCGGTCACCCGCATAGTGCTAGACGGCTCGTGGTTTTGTTCGCGCGCCGTCTATGAACACATGAAGAGTCAGGGTGGCGGCAACATCCTGAATGTACTTGCCACCTATGCAACGGGAGCTGGACCGTTGACAGTTCATTCGGCTGCAGCTAAGGCTGGTGTGCTGTCACTAACCCGCACGTTGGCGGTTGAGTGGGCTGACGCCCGGATTAGGGTGAATGCCATCGCACCTGGCCCCGTTGATACTCATGGGGCAGGCAGTCGCCTCTGGAACAGCGACGAGGCGCGCGCTTCAATCGCTGAGAAGTTGCCAATGGGACGTTTTGGCACCGAAGCTGAGATCGCTGATGTGGCCCGTTTTCTGGTCAGCGACGCTGCTTCTTATGTGACCGGCACTATGTTGCCAGTCGACGGGGGCTTGACGCTCGGGGAGGGTCACCTCGCCAACATCGATGCAGTCCAGCATCTCCTGCGGGGGCCCAAGGACTAACCAAAGTCGCTGAAACTGCTGCCCCAGGACCATCCATGGGGCAGCGGCCCTAGTCGGCGAATCCGGGCCCTGCGTGCTAGCCAAGTAGCTTAGAAGGCCGTATCCTTCCATGTCTGGGTTCGGGTAATGAGCCTTAATTTTGTGCTTTTCCGTCTCTCAATGCATCCTTGTTCTAATGGACAAGGGGTCTTCGGAGAAGGATTGTAGATTGCATACCGTATACGACCTGTCTTCACTTCTTAACTGCCCATAGACTCAACATACACAGCGAATCGTAGAGCGGGACCGTGACAAATAACCACGACGAACTAGCCTGGCGCATTGGGGGCCCACAAGGCAGTGGTGTGGACACGGCCGCAGGTATTTTTCAACGTGCCTGTGCTCTCGGCGGTCTTAACGTCTTCGGGCGTCGCGAGTACTACTCCAACATAATGGGTCGTCACAGCTACTTCGATGTGCGCGTGGCCCACCATCCCGTACACAGCCACTGTGACGAGGTTCAGGTCCTGACGACCTTTGAAGATGAGTCGCTCGCCCGTCACACCACTTCGGTGGTGAAGGGAGGGGCGCTATTCTACTCTGCCAAGGACGCCGAAGTTGAGGTCCAAGCCGTCACCTACTTGGATACTCGCGCTAAAGACGATCTGATCGCCTACCTTGAGGAGCGTGGTCTTCCCGCGACGCTCAGGGGCCTCATTGAAGACGCCCAGCAACGTGGCGTACAAACCTATGAAGCCGACTTCGGCAAAATCGTGGAGTTGCTTGCGGACCATCTCAATATCGCACAGGCACTTGCTGCTCGCACCATGAATACACTGGCGGTCGCCATGTCTCTGGCGTTGGTCGATTACCAACGCTCCTATGTCTACGACGCACTTGCCAAGACCTGGCCAGGGCGCCAGAAAATTGTCGACATGAATGTCGCAGCGGTCGACATGGCTTACCAATTCGTACGTGATACTTACGACACGTCGAAATTCGAGCACAGGTTAACCCCGTCGGGGTCAAAAGAACCGCGCATCCTGCTGAATGGGAATCAGGCTGTGGCGATGGGCAAGATCGCGGCTGGCTTAACCTTTCAGAGTTATTACCCGATCAGTCCAGCAACCGACGAAAGCGTCTACCTTGAGGCCCATGAAACTTTCCCCACCGCTAACGGTGAAGAGGGCAGTGTCCTCGTTGTGCAAACCGAGGACGAAATTTCCGCCGTTTGTATGGCTGCTGGTGCGGCGCTTACCGGCGCCCGGAGCGCCACTGCCACGTCGGGTCCTGGTTTCGCGCTGATGGTGGAAGGCCTTGGCTGGGCCGGCAACAACGAAGTTCCTCTTGTCATCACCCTCTATCAACGTGGCGGGCCGTCGACTGGCTTGCCGACACGAAGCGAGCAGGGGGATTTGTTCCTCGCGCTGAACGCAGGGCACAGCGAGTTTCCGCGGATTGTGCTGGCTTCAAGCGACCTCGACGAAGCTTTCTATGATGCCGCAGCAGCGTTCAATTACGCCGAACGTTACCAGACCGTCGTCGTCCATATTCTCGACAAGTCACTGTCTAGCAAAACGATGAGTGTGCCGCCATACGACCTTGAACAAATCCATATCGACCGTGGCGAGGTTGCCTCACTCAACGGTGATGGCGAGCCTGGGAGTCTTTACCCGCGCTTCGCGCCGACCGAGTCTGGCATCACACCACGGCCGCTGATCGGCATGGCCGGGGGGATGCACTGGCTGACCGGCGGCGAGCATACCCAGTACGGACGTGTCACGGAGGACCCGGTTGTCCGGGAACAACAAATGGAAAAGCGGATGC
>JAYYTT010000278.1:0-5589 GCA_036344375.1 Acidobacteriota bacterium
CCAATTCTGCAGATCGCATATAGAATCAGCAGAGCCAATACACTACCCAGAAACCCTTGAGTCGCACCTTCCGCCAAAAAACGGCCGCGAACGACGCTCTCGGTCGCCCCAACTAAACGCAGCACAATAATCTCCCGACGCCGGGCGACAACAAGAACGCGGATCACATTCGCCGTGGTTATGATCGCCGCAATCAATACAGCCCCACCGAGAACCATCCCAACGAATCGAAGTCCATTGACCCCGAGTTCCAGCCGCCGGATAACCTCTAGGTCATATTGAGCAGCATCGACACCGGGCATTGTCTCCCAGATTTCCGCCAGGGCTAAAAGCGCTGCCTCATTGCGGGACCTTTCACGCACCGTAATGACAAACGAAGCTGGCAAAGGATTTTCTTCCAGGAAAGTAAGCAGGTCACCAAGCTCCTGGAAATCATTTCGGAACTGCGTTGCCGCTTCGTCAGCGCTCATAAATCTGAAGCTGTCAATTTCCGAACTCTCCCGAATCGCGTCTGCAACCGCCTGCTGCTGGGGAATAGTGAAACCAGGCTCAAGAAAGACCTGCACATGGCCACGCTCACGCCACCGATGAAGCAAGCCATTTAGATTTTGAGAGACCAACAAGAACCCACCCAGTACCACAAGTGAAAGTGCAATGAGCATGACTGCTGACGCCGCAGCGCGACGACGGCCAACCAGCCCATTTAAAGCCTCTCCGAAGCAAAGCTTCAAGTAGCGATCGGCCCGCATCACTGGGACATTAAGGGGGGCACGAGCCGGCCAGCCTCAAGGATCATTGTGCGCCCCCCTACGGCGCCAATCAGGTCGGCATCGTGAGTCGCCACCAACACGGTGGTGCCACTCCGATTGATTGCGTGAAAGATACGCATGATTTCGTTGGCCCGTTTCGGGTCAAGGTTTCCTGTCGGCTCATCAGCCAAAAGCAACTGTGGTGCGGTCATTAGAGCCCTTGCGATGGAAACACGCTGTTGTTCACCCCCCGAAACTTGAGCGGGAAACAATTGGGCACGGCCATCCACACCAACCAAACGTAGCAACTCACTGGCCCGACGTTGGCTCTCAGTGAAAGAAAAACCAACCGCCAAACCGACTAGCGCAACATTGTCAAATACAGTCCGATCTTCAATGAGTTTGAAATCTTGGAATACCAGGCCAAGGCGCCGGCGGAAACGTGGTACCTGGCGCCTTGGCATAGTTGCGAGGTTGCGTCCAGCAACGATCAGTTGGCCACTGGTTGGCAGTTCGGCCCGATACAGTAAACGAAGGAGGGTGGTCTTGCCTGCACCACTTTGCCCCGTCAGGAAAACAAACTCCCCCTCATCGATCTGGAAACTAATGTCCGTTAACGCAGTGATAGCACCATAACTCTTAGTAACATGGAAACAACGAATCATTGCTTGATTCGCTCACGCAACAATTTCCGGGCGGTATCGGGATTTGCCTTCCCCTTTGTTGCCCTCATCACCTCTCCCATCAAGAATCCGAACACCTGATCTCGTCCCCCACGAATAGCCTCGACCTCATTAGGGTGAGCTTCGATGACCTTGTCGACAAATAATGCTAGCTCGTCACTGGCCGAGATTTGTTGGAGGTCTTCTTCGGCCAGGATAGTTTCGACATCGCTTCCTGTTTCGGCC
Organism: Acidobacteriota bacterium; assembly: GCA_036344375.1. Lineage (GTDB taxonomy): Bacteria > Acidobacteriota > UBA890 > UBA890 > UBA890 > UBA890. Next base: position 1,658 of record JAYYTT010000278.1, read on the forward strand.
ATGCGGTCCATTACCTTGCCCGCCATTCCAGCCGGAACGGTACCGCTTCGCACGGCATCTACCAGACTGGTAAGCACTTCCGCAGACACCGGGAAAGCTGCAAAATCACTATTGTGCTCGTTTAACCATCGGCCAATTTCGTTGCTTACCCACTTATTCGCTTCACTAATTGAAGCGCCGGCTTGGATTAACGCCTCAAAGTAGTCAGCGCGCGCACGTTCCTCTACCAGGGTGGACGCGTCTTCATAGGAAAGACCAAGTTCCTCGACGAAGGCATCGAGGCGAGCAAGCGGCAACTGAGGAATGCCTTTAGAGGCTTTCGCAACTTCAGTTTCGTCGAGAACAACGGGCACCAGGTCAGGCTCAGGGAAGTACCTATAATCGTGCGCTTCCTCTTTCGCTCGCATTGATACCGTCTTGCCAGTGCGTTCGTCAAACAATCGCGTGCTCTGGGTTAGGGGCTCCCCAGCCTTGAGCAATGCGGTCTGGCGTTCAACTTCAAAGCGCAGCGCCTGCCGCAAGAAGCGGAATGAGTTGAGGTTCTTCAGCTCGCTTTTAGGGTTCAGATGTTCCTCGCCACAACGTCGCATAGAGATGTTGGCATCACAGCGCAAACTACCTTCATCCATGTTGGCATCCGTTACTCCGACGTACAGCAAGGTATTCCGTAGCGCAGTGACAAAAGCGCTGGCCTCTGCCGGTGAGCGCAGATCTGGCTCAGAGACAATTTCAATGAGGGGCACCCCGCAGCGATTCAAATCAACGTAACTCTTGGTCCCTGACCGAGGCATAGAGCTATGAATAGACTTGCCGGCATCTTCCTCGAGGTGCAGACGAAGCAAACGAACTTCAGCACGGCGCCCATCACAATCAAAATAGAACACGCCGCGACCAGCGATCGGCTGATCATATTGCGAGATCTGATAACCCTTTGGAAGGTCAGGATAAAAGTAATTCTTTCGGGCAAAACGGCTCCGCAGATTCACCTCGCAACCAAGCGCCAGAGCTGCCCGAACGGCAAACTCGACTGCCTTTTGATTGAGCACCGGCAATGCTCCCGGCATGCCAAGACAAACCGGGCAGGTACGACTGTTGGGGTGCCCGCCGAAAGCATTAGTACAACCGCAGAACAGCTTGGTTGCGGTCTGCAGCTGCACATGGATTTCGAGACCGATAACGGTCTCGAATTTTTCCATACTCCGCATCAACGTCTATAAATCGGTCAGATAAGGATTAACCTTGGGACGCTGCGTTTCTTCTTTTGGACTCTCGCGCTTCTTCGTGATGGTTTTGGTGGTCTTCTTATTGCGACCCGACGTGCTGCGCTTACGATTACTCTCCGAGGTCCGCGAACTCGTTTTTCTTGCCCTCCCCTTCCGCTGACTCGAGCCGGACGACTGACGACGTTTCGCTTCCACAGCGTCTTCCTTCGCGTTGCTTCTCCTGGTTCGACGGCTCCTGTTGCTCTTCACAGGATCGTCGTTCTTCTCCTTGTTACTAGTCTTTGCATGCTTGGAACCGTCTCCCGATCCTCGGGCACGACGCGAACCTCGTCGTCGACGCACACCACTAGTTCGAGCCTCCTTGCCGTCACCTTTGCCGCTTGTCTTCTCTGTCCCCTTCGGCTTTGCAGCCTCGTTAACCGCATCCGCCGCCTCGGTTTTGCGCGGACCCCGGCGTCTGCGCCGACGCGTGGGACGTTTAGCACGTTCCTTCCCATCCTTTACAGACGAGAACGGTTTAATTCCGGTCTCTAAGGGACCCTCTTCAAGAGCGAAGTCCAGACGTCGACGTCCCTTATCAACCTTCACAAACTTCACCTTCACGCGGTTGCCAAGCGTGATGACACGACCGTTGTTCACCCCTTTCAAGGTGTGCCGCTGATCATCAAACGTATAGTAGTCATCGTCGAGAGAGGAAATATGCACCAGGCCTTCGACAAATAAGCTGTCAAGTTCGACGAAGAAACCGTAAGCATGAACGCCGGTGACAAATGCCTCAAAGCTGTCTCCTAGCTTGTCCGCCATAAACTGGACCATCTTCCAATCGATGTAACGCCGCTCAGCTTCCTCAGCTTTGCGCTCACGCTCAGAGCAATCGGCACCGATACGTTGCAAGTCAGCTTGTAGCCCTTCCACATCAAACTTCTGCTGCTTTGTGCTACCGAGGTCAGCTTTCTGTAGACGGTGTATCACCAAATCTGGGTATCTTCGAATGGGCGATGTGAAATGCGTGTAGCGTTCCGAGGCTAGACCAAAGTGACCGATATTATTTGGCTGGTACCGTGCTTGTTTCATTGTTCGCAACATCAAATAGATGATGACGCGCTCACCTGGCTGCCCTTCGAGGTGCTCAACAAGACGCTGAAAATCCTTTGATTTTGGCTGCCCACGTCCACCGAGTCCCAATCCGATTCCACCAACAAAGTCACGAAACTGCTTTACCTTTTCAGCGTCCGGTCCTTCGTGCACACGATAGAGCGAAACGACATCCTCCCAGGCGAAATGGGAGGCAACTACTTCGTTAACCCGGATCATAAATTCTTCGATTAAGCGGTGTGCTTGGTTTCGCTCTGACCGCTGGATGTTTTCAACTTCGCCACGCATGTTGATCAGCAGTTCTGGCTCCGGCAAGTCGAAGTCGATGCTGCCACGACGTCCGCGGTGACGACGCAATATGTCACAGAGCTTGGACATCAGTTGCAAGTGATGGACGTGATCCGAGTATTTCTCTTTAAGTGTTTCGTCGGACCCATCTAGGATAGCCGCGACGTCGTTGTAGGTCATACGGGCTGACGAACAGATCACACCATCATGAAATTCATAGTTGACGGTTTGACCCTCGGCATTGATTTCAATTTCGACCGATTGCACAAGGCGATCGACGCCCGGCTTAAGAGAACAAATCTCGTTGGACAACCGCTCTGGCAACATAGGAACAACGCGATCGGGGAAGTAAACCGACGTTGCTCGCAACTGCGCTTCTCTGTCAATCGCTGACCCTACCGGCACATAAGCCGACACGTCGGCGATGTGGACAGCAAGTTGAAAGTTACCGTTGGGCAGCTTCTTAGCGCTAACAGCATCATCGAAGTCTTTCGCATTTTCACCATCAATCGTGACAACGGAAACTTCACGAAAGTCTTTGCGGCCATCGATATCAGCTTCACTAACCTCCGTGTCAATCTTCTCGGCTTCGGCGATCACGTCTGCCGGAAACTCGTGGGGAAGATCAAATTCACGGATGATAATGTCAACATCAATCCTCGGGTCGTCCGAGTCACCTAAGACCTCGACGACCTTGCCTTCAGGGTTGCGGCGGCCGTCACCTTCGGGATAGGAGACAATCTCGGCGCACACCACCTGGCCAGGCTTTGCACCGTTGGATTCAGCCTCTGAGATAAAGACCTCGTAACCAATACGGGCATCAAGTGGCACGACATAGCCGAAACGAGGACCTTTTTCGAACTTTCCAACAACTTGGGTGCGGGCGCGCTTCAACAAACGGATAATGCGCCCTTCGGTCTTGCCACGCTGCATTGCCTCGCGCCGCGCCACTACAAAATCGCCGTGGAGAGCGTTCCCAAGTTTCCGTCGGGGAATGTAGAGGTCCGCCTGCGACGGGTCCCTCGGCACAACGAACCCAAAACCCTTTTCATGACAGGTTAACCTGCCGACAATGAGGTTCATCTTAGCGGGAACGCCGTAGCGACCGTCCCGTGTTTCAACTAGGCTGCCCGCCTCAACCAATAAGCCCAAAGTCTCCTCAAGGCTCTTACGCTGCTCTTTGCTAACCTCTAAACGGGTGATTAGAGACTCAAAATTAAGTAGCCTCGGCTCCCTTTCGAGGAACGTAACTAGGCTTTCAGGTTTTGCGGGGTCAAATACAGGTGTGGCTTGTTTCTGGGTGTTCGATGCTTCTTCTGTCATCTA
>JAYYTT010000279.1:0-5137 GCA_036344375.1 Acidobacteriota bacterium
TCCGCTGGGGCGATTGGATACATTTGCATTGGGCTTGTGCACCGTGCCACCTCGGAAAAGTGGTGGCATCGATTCGCTTGGTATCTATGGGCGTTGTCATCGGTGCTCGCGTGGCTCGCGCTGGGGAATTCTTAGGAGAACCCTGGGAGGCGAGGAACCAAGGCGCGAGCTCCGCCTAGGAGCCATAACGCCAGAGGTTTTTAAGTGGCTCGCAAACGCAAGCGCCCCGCTTCCCAGGCCCGTTTCCGCGACGAAGCTATTGGATTCGCCTGCATGGCAGCCGCCATCTTTGTAGCAGCGGCTTTATTCTCATATACGGCTACGGACCCCAATCCATTTGATTTCGCAGCCGGCAGCCCAGTCCAGAACTGGGCGGGTCCGGTCGGGGCAACGTTAGCGGCAGTCGCGTTCCAGATGGTGGGGCTTGGTGCCTGGTTGTGCGCATTCGTCCTCGCACTGGTCGGATGGAACCGTATTCGGCATCGCAGAATCGAGTCACCGTTCACTAAACTCCTGGGCACCGTCACGTTGACCACCTCAGTGTGTGGGCTGGCTACTATAAGTATCGGCACAATCAGCTATGGTGGTGCTGGGTTCCCTTCTGGCGGCATCGTAGGAACACTGACTGCAGCGGCATTGTTGTCGACGTTTGGCCCTGTCGGTGGTCCTCTTGTCTGCTTTACCACAGCAATTTTGGCGGTCATCGCAGCAACCAGCCTGTCACTTGAAGTCATGATAATGGCGTCATGGAAGGGACTGATTAATACCCTCCGTCGTATGCGTACTAGCTTCGCTCACACTCGTGAACGCCGCCGTAAGGCTAAGGCGCGGCGGACAGTCATTGACAAGCACGCCGCGCGCGCGAACGTTAAGAAAACAGGCATGCTCGCAGGCAAGAAGGGCACAGAGATACCAAAAACGGGTGGCCCGGTGCTAAAAGTGAAGGTCCCGGTCACGCTCACACGATCTGATGCAGAACTTCCCGAGGTAATGGTCGCCCCAGGTGTGGAGGAAACATCCCCGACCAAGCCACGCAAGAAGGTAAAACCATCGCCAGAACCCGACCCTCTACCTTTCGAGCAGCCAGCGGGGCCAGGTGGTTCCTACGCTTTGCCAGAAATTGACCTGCTCGATCTACCGTCTCCACATGAAGAGATCAATGAATCAGAATTCGTCGAAAAGGCAAAAGCGATCTCTAATAAGGGTGCTGAGTTTAAGGTGTCCGGCGAAGTTGTGGCAATCCATCCCGGTCCGGTGGTCACCACCTATGAGTTTCAACCATCAGCTGGCGTGAAGTACAGTCAGATCGTCAACCTCAGCGAAGATCTCAGTCTAGCCCTGCGAGCGGAAAGCGTTCGCATAGCGCGACTACCGGGCAAGTCTACAGTTGGCATCGAAGCTCCGAATAGCAGCCGAAAGGTCATTCGTCTTCGCGAGATCTTTGAGTCCAAACAATTTCAAAAGTCCCATTCAAAGCTAAGCTTGGCAATCGGTAAGGAGATCCACGGAGACAACGTTGTCGCGGACCTGGCTCGTGCGCCACACTTACTAATCGCCGGGACAACAGGTTCAGGTAAAAGCGTGGCACTGAACTCGATGCTGCTGAGCCTTCTTTATAAAGCGTCTCCAGACGAAGTAAAGCTCATACTCGTGGATCCCAAGCGTCTCGAATTTGGTCTTTACGAAGACCTGCCTCACCTCTTGACACCGGTAGTGCTCGACGCCGACCGGGCTGCTAATGCGCTCGGCTGGGCTGTACGCGAGATGGACAAGCGCTACCGCAGGCTAGCTGAATTCGGCGTCCGTAACATTGAGCAGTTCAACATAATGTTGCAACGTGGCGAGGAAGAGCTGCTTGCCAGAGCCACAAAGTCTCATCATGGTGCCACGGGTACCGGCTTTACCCCCTCGGATCTCAAGCCACTCCCCTACCTCGTTGTCGTCATCGACGAGCTCGCCGACTTGATGATGCGTGCATCAGCATCGGTCGAAGTTTGCATCATGCGACTTGCACAGATGGCGCGTGCTGTTGGTATTCATATGATCCTTGCTACACAACGGCCATCAGTTGACGTTATTACTGGCACGATCAAGAACAACTTGCCGGCCCGTATTTCGTTCCGCGTCGCGTCGAAGACTGACTCACGAGTCATCCTTGATTCGCACGGGGCCGAAAACCTACTCGGCCAAGGAGATATGCTGTTCCTGGCTCCCGGTACCTCGCGGTTACAACGCGTGCATGGCGCCTATGTCGACGAGGATGAAGTTCGCGCAGTAGTCGACTTCTGGCGTAACCAGGCACGGCCGCAATACGCTCAGGAAGTCACACTCCCACCACCGGAAGGAACAGAACAAAAGAACGCCGACGAACCTGCTAATGACCGCGATGAACACTTCGAAGAAGCCCTCCGCCTGGTTGTTAACGCTGGCGAAGCTTCAATCTCGAACATCCAGCGAAAGTTACGGCTCGGGTATGCTCGTGCTGGCCGTATCGTCGACATGATGGAGGCGGACGGTCTGGTTGGCCCCCCGGAGGGATCAAAGCCTCGACGCTTGCTGGTCGATGCCGCTTACGTCGCCGAAAAATACGGTAGTTTGCCATCGCCGCCGCAGTAGAGACTCGAAAATCCACCGATGCTGATGGAGTTTCGCATTAACGATCCTGTGCGGTGTCATTGGTTTTGCACATCGCGCAACTACCTACATCCGCTCGGGCACAGGTATGCCCAGTAAACTCAGGACCTCGCTGAAGTGCACTCGGAAAACGTACGCCAAGAGAATTCTGAGTGCACGCTTAGTTTCATTTTCCTCCTTGAGAATCGGGTATCGATGGTAGAAGTGGTTGAACGCCTGGGCGAGACCAAAAGCGTGCTTCGCAAGCGTTGAAATTTCCAGGTTCGTCACTGTCTGCTCGATGACATACTCGAGTCGCATAAGCTGGACTATCAGGTTCCACAACTCCGAAGCTTCTTTCCCAACAAGCTCGTCGCCCAATCGTCCAGCGACAAGCATCGATCGCGCTTCGCTAACAACCTCTTCCTCGCTCTTTCCCCAGCGCTCTTCGAGCTTGGCAAAGATGCTATGCGCCCGGACTGCAGCGTACTGGAGATATGGGCCGGTCTCACCTTCGAAACTCAGCGCTTCTTCGAGGTCAAAGGCAATCACCTTGTTACGAGAGAATTTGACCAGGAAGTAGCGCAACGCTCCAACGGCGATCTGGCGGCCTAATTCCTCGACCTCAGCTGCATCAAGCGCAGGATTGCGCTTGGCGACCTCGGTTGCGCCCCGTTTCTCAAGAACGTCGAGAAGGTCGTCAGCTTTGACGCCATAGCCCCGGCGCCCTGACATTTCGATATAAGCCTTACATTGGTCGTCTTTCGCCACCGGGATACCTAAGGTTTCCGCGGTGCGCGGTGTCAACGCCACCATCTCGTAGGAGAAATGAGTGTGTGAGACTTCGATCCCTGAATCTCTACTCAAGGCGGTCAGCGCTACGCCAACGATTTGTTGCAGATACGACTGACGCACATCGATAACATTGAAGCCTGATCTTGCGCCGCCGAAGCGACCAGGCATCGAACGGGCATTAGAACTTCCTGGACGGGCGCTCCGGTAGGCAACATGCGTATCTAGAATCTCCGCATAACTCTCATACGCAAATACGTCGTCGAGTAAGCCATATTTCCACATGTGGTAGGCAATGTCCTTGGCCACGTATGTCGCCGCGCCGTTGGAACGCACTAGCACCTTGTTCGGTTCCTCGAGATCCTCGAAACCTGGTAGGCCTTCAAGACGCATCATCCAGCAGCCGTCGTGTTTGCCTCCATCAGCAAAATAGACACGGTCACTCGTACTCAGTCGCTCAAGAGCAGTCGCCCACAGTTCGAGTCCCACGACGTCACCTTCGCGAACCAAGAGGTCATAACGGATGCCAAGGCGTTCCATTGTGGCAATATGGCAACGGGTAATTCGGTCGGCGATGATGGCGCCTAACTCAGCTTCGGGGCCGCTCTGACGCTCAAGTGACAGCAAAACCTCGCGTCGCCGTGCTTGCAGAACCTCATTGTTCTCAAGAAGCTCGGTAACCTCGGTGTACAGATCCCAGCAGGCATAATCGAAAGGGTCGGGAAGAGCTGCAACTGCCTCAGCATCCAGACCACGGATCTCTGTAAAACCGAGCACAACATCCGCAACCTGCACACCAGTGTCATCGATATAGTTCTGCACTTCGACATCAATTCCCTGACTACGAAGTACACGCGCCAAAGTGTCACCGAGACAAGCATTGCGCAGGTGGCCAATATGCGCCGCCTTGTTGGGGTTGATGCTCGTGTGTTCAACGATCTGTTTTGTATCGACACTGGCCGGAAGCCGCTGCTCATCGGAGACACTATCCAGTGTGCCAAGGATTTGATCGAATACCCATCCACGGTCAAAGAAAGCGTTCAAATACCCGGGGCCGGCGATTTGCCAGCGACTCACACCGGCTACCGGGTTCGCTTCAAGCCACTCAAGCAGTTCCTCTGCAAGCTGACGTGGCGGGCGACCAAGGCTACGGCCAAGCTCGAGTGCAACAGGGATTGCCAGGTCGCCAAACTCAGGTCTCGGTGGATCCTCGACAGATGGAATGTCGATGGTTTCACCGGTCACTTCAACAACCGCTTTCACCGCCGCCGCAGCAACTATCCGCCTAAGGTCGACAATCATACGTCTGTCTCCGTAAAGGGAAGCTTGGCCTTAACGTGAAAACTGCGGCGATGAAACTCGCTTGGCCCCTGATCAGCAAGGGCGCGCCGATGTTCCAAGGTCCCGTAACCCATATTTCGACTCAAACCGTAACCTTGGACACGACGAGCGTAACCAGCCACCAAGGTGTCTCGGGCGACCTTGGCAAGAACCGACGCCGCGGCTATCGACAAGCACCGAGCGTCACCCTTCACCAAAGATCTCTGTGGAATCTGCACGTCGAGTTCTATGTGCCCATCAATTAGGAGGTAATCTGGTGGTTTCCGCAAACCCTCTATTGCGCGCAACATCGCTACCCGTGTTGCCTCAGAGATATTGAGTCGATCAATCTCGGTCGCCGACGCGATGCCGATCGACCAATCGTCAAGGTCCTTGACCAACAGCTTGAAAC
>JAYYTT010000280.1:0-2823 GCA_036344375.1 Acidobacteriota bacterium
CGATCATGGGCACGGCCACGCAGTGCGGCGAGGAGCGTGCCAGGCAAGCAGCGATCGCAGCGATTTCGAGCCCACTACTCGAGGACACTTCAATCGAGGGCGCTCGGGGCGTGTTGATCAATATCACTGGCGGCCCTGATATTACGCTGCATGAGATTAACGAAGCAGCGTCGATCATCTACGAAACTGCCGACGATGACGCGAACATTCTTTTTGGTGCAGTAATCGACGAGAATATGGGGAACAACGTTAAGGTCACCGTCATCGCTACCGGTTTCGAACCCACGGCACCACTCCAGTCACGCGTTGATATCTACCCTAGTGCGTTCGGAGGCGGTGGTGGTGCTGGTACGAACAAGGGCCCAGACGGAGCAACATCAGATGCCGGCCATTTTTATCGCCCGGGCAGTCAAGAGGAAAATATAGCTTCGCACGCTTTAGACGCCTCGGCCGAAGAGGACCTAGACGTCCCAACATTCCTGCGGACCCAAAATCCAGGCGAGGAACACTAAGTCTCCGCTCTAACGGGTGAGATCTTAAGGCAACACGGGCCACAAGGCACCTTCAGGAGTCTTTCGGCATCTCTTGATAGAATCTTGGAAAATAATTCGCTCTCTGTTCGTTCCACTGGTCCCACAAAGCACCAATGTCGTCAGACTCCGCACTTTATCTGCGCCGTAGAGCCCAACGAGAAATTCGCCTGGTAGAACCCAACCAAGGTGGACGACTTCGGGTCGTACTTGCCTATCCCAACACATACGCGGTTGGTATGAGCAATCTTGGTATGCACACGCTCTACCGCCTGTTTAACGACCATCCCGATGTGTGCTGTGAGCGTTCCTTTTTACCCGACAAGCACGAGATTGAAGAATATCAAAGGCGCGGCACCCCTTTGATGACTGTGGAGTCCCAACGTCCGGTCTCGGACGCTGATGTGATCGCATTTTCTGCCTCTTTTGAAAACGACTACGTCAACGTGGTCCGGATGCTTATCCTCGCCAATCTACCAACGCGCAACGCGGAGAGGGACGCAACCCACCCAATCGTGATTATGGGGGGAGCTACAGTTTCGATAAACCCGGAACCTGTGGCGCCATTTATCGATTTATGCTGTGTGGGGGAAGGAGAGGGGCTTGTCCGTCCGTTAATCGAAAGCATTCTGGGCCAGGCTAACAGCAAGAAAACTGGAAACTCTTGCGGACAATTAACTGACAGCGATCTGCCAACCCGAGCTGCGTTGCTGCAAAGCTTAGCCGCCTCCCCTGGTTTCTATGTTCCGAGTTTGTACGAACCACGTTACGACCAAGCGGAGACGTCCGACTATCCGACGTTTGCCGGACTTGCACCTCAGGATGGGGCCCCACCTTATGTGACCAAGGTAAGGGCAGTATTCGAGGGCCCCGAGACAGTCGCGTCGACCTCAATCCTGACACCAGAAACAGAATTCGGGGATCGGGCGATGATCGAAGTGGCTCGTGGTTGCACCAAAGGCTGTCGCTATTGCTGGGTCGGCTATAACATCCTGCCGTTCCGGGTTCACAAAGTGGACGACGTACTCGCAGCCGCCGAGCGTTGGCTACCAACCACACAGAGGGTTGGCCTAGTAGCCACTGCACTGCTCGACCATCCGGACATTGAGGCGATCGCTTCCAGCCTGCGGGAACGAGGTCTCCAGGTGTTCAGTCCCAGTCTCATCATTTCGACTCTGCGTGAGCCTCTGCTGCGCTGCGTCGTCGAATCGGGCCAGCGCAGTATCACAATCGCTCCTGAGGCGGGTAGTGACCGGATGCGAGAGCTGATTATGAAGAAAATTACTAACGAAGAGATCCTTGAGAAAACACGGATGATCTTTCGGGCCGGTGTCCTTAACTTGAAAAACTACGTCATTATTGGGCTTCCCGGTGAAACTGAGGCGGATCTTCAAGACCTGGTGAGTCTCTGTACCGCAATGCGTGAAATTATGATTGAGGAAAGCCGTGACCGTGGCCGCATAGGTACTATCACCCTGTCAGTTAACTGCCTTATCCCTAAACCAGCAACACCCTTCCAGTGGGCTAAACAAATCCGCCCATCCGAATACGCTGCCAAATTGCGCTGGTTGCGACGCAGCCTTGCGAAGGTCCCCAACGTTGTCATCGAGGCAATGTCGCCACGTTCTGCGGAAATTCAGGCTTTAACGTCCCGGGGTGATCGCCGTGTTGGAGACTTGCTTGAGTTATGGGCGGAAACTGGGTCCTGGCGTCAAGCGGTTAGGACATGGGAAGAACGCGGTGGATCAGTCGACCACTTTGCGTTCCGTGCCCTCAAACCCAACGATCCCCTCCCCTGGGGCCATCTCCGGACTGGGGCTTCCAGCGCAGCCCTGGGGAACCAGTGGAATAAAGCCGTAGGAGGAAACGTAGATGCAGCGGCGTGAACAGGGTCGCGTATCTCAGCACCTACCACTCACCCCATCCAAGCGGGTTGAGAACCGGGCGGGACTCGCAAGGCACTAAGGCAAGTGATGATCCATAACCCGCCCGACGCTGAGGGTATTGTTCAACTAGAAAACTTGTGGGTGCTCCCCGGAATCCGACATGGGTTTGCCACTCGCTGTGGGCACCTTGAGGACGTGGTTCCCACTCCCATTGCTCGTCTTAAACAAATACATGGAGCCAACGTCCTCATATTGCCTGAAGAACCAGCAGATCGTTCGGAGTTTTTCGAAACAAGCGCGAATCTTCTGCCTCACGCTGACGGGCTTATCACAAACTGTCCCGAAATCACGATTGCTGTCGCCGTCGCCGACTGTCTTCCAGTCTTGATCGCCGATCCCGTCGCCGG
>JAYYTT010000281.1:0-2037 GCA_036344375.1 Acidobacteriota bacterium
GCGACATCTTCTTGGCAATCGTTATTGTTCCGAACCTAATCGCATTGATCATGTTGGCGCCTCAGCTGGTTGAGGAAACGAAGAGCTACTTTGAACGTCAGCCGTGGCTCGAGAAAATCGAGGGGAACCGTTGAAGATGGAGATTCCTCAGGAATCTTCCAGAGCGATGCGGATTCGTTTGTTTATGCGACCCTTGCTCTTGTAATCAACGACACGGAGTCGGCCGACTTCACTGGTGTTGGCGACGTGGGTGCCGCCATCGGCCTGCAGATCAAGGCCGACGATCTCGACGGTGCGAATCTTGGTGATCGAGTTCGGCACCAAGTTAATCTTAGTGCGGATCAGATCGGGGATTTGCTCAGCGTCACTGCGTGACAGGAGCGCGACGCGAACTTCGCGCGCCTCCAGGACCTCCGTATTGACTTTCTCTTCGATCTCGTCGACGAGCTCACGTTTTAGGTTCTCGAATTCGAAATCCATCCGGCCATTAAGTGGCTGCATATTGCCGCCGGTTACCTGAGCACCGTAGTCGCGCCAGACAACACCACACAGAATATGCATCGCGGTGTGGGTGCGCATGAGCTGATAGCGTCTGTCCCAGTCAATGACACCGGCGACAGTGGTACCTACGCTCGGAAGTGTTATGGGTGTTGACGTTGGAGCGAGGTAATGAGCAATGTCAGCGCTCCCCTTTTTTGTTTTGGTGATCCCCACTTTAATTTGCGTGTCGCCGTCCATCCATTGAATGATCCCGGTATCACAGGGTTGGCCGCCCCCACCCGGGTAGAAAGCTGTCCGGTTGAGTACCAAGACGCAAGCTTCGTTATCGACATGGGAGACCATACTGTCGAATTCACGCAAGTAGCTGTCGGTGTGTGCTAGGAGCAAGGTCATTACAGATAGCAGTTCTCGACGTTACCTGCGGTTGGCATCGGTCGTAGCACTTATCCGAATTACGCCAACGCCGTCCTCGATGGTGATCGTAGTGCCATAGGGCTCCGAAAGCCGTTGCATCGTTTCGAGGATCTGCTGGCCGACTTCAGGCCGTGCTGTACCGGGGACCCCTCTGTGGGCACCACGTTCTTCGTAGCCTAGTTCAATTGGGTAGAGTCGAATCTCGGCCACCGTGCCACCTTCATATCGGCTTTCAGCAATGACGCTCTCATACCAGATTGAGTCGCCGAAGCCTCTCTCGAGAAAGCGCCGATTAAACTCGGAGTCGGTCACTTCCTTTGGGTCGATGTCATAGCGATCGTACAGGTCCTGCCCAACCGGCTCCTGCAACTCGACCTGAAAGATGAAGTTAGCCAGGCTATAGAAGATTGGTTTGCCTTTGTAAATCTCGAGACCACGCAGTTGGTGCGGGCCGTGTCCCACGAACTGGTCGGCGCCTGCGTCGATAGCTTTGCGTGCTAGTTCCTCGAGGAAGTCGGGAGGCCGATCACTCCAATTGCCAGGATCATGCGCGTGGATCGTGGCAATCACAAAATCTGAGTTGCGTTTCGCCTGTTTGATGGCCGCCAGAATTTCTGCCAGATCGATATCGTTGAGATCATGCTCATAGCCGCGATGGTCCGCGACGCGGAAGTTCGTGCCGAACGAAGATAATTCGGTTACTGGTTCCTCATCTGATTCTCCTCCGGACTCAGTTTCGCCACTGCGGTACGCCGCTATCGAATCGCGAATGCCAACGAGCACATCCATTTCTTGTTGGGTTATCAAGGTGTGGCGTGTTGTGCGCACTGGGCTGAGGCCGGGTCGTCCTGGAGCTTCACCGAGCGAATTCATGGCACGCGAGAGCGGTGTAAAGCTTGATGCCATCGACACCACCGCCACCCGCCCTTTTGGTGTCTCGAAATAGCGGCCGGCTCGCGCTAATGCCAACGTTTCCCCCGCTCCAGCGTGCACGATACCAGCCTCATCGAGAATCTTGGTGGTCGATCGCATGCCTTCCACGCCCCAATCTGTGGTGTGGTTGTTGGCACGCGCCATCATGTCGAACCCCATGGCTTTGAGGTCATATGCGATCGCGGGGGG
>JAYYTT010000282.1:0-2931 GCA_036344375.1 Acidobacteriota bacterium
TAACTATCTTCCCTCCCCCGATGAGCGCGCCAACTTTACCGGGGTAAATCCCAAGGATAAAGAAGAGGTCTCGTGGCCGATTGACTCAGAAGGCCCGTTTGCAGCGTTGGTCTTCAAGACGGTGGCCGACCCCTATGCGGGCCGCATCTCATTAATGAAGGTGTTCTCGGGTTCGGCCAGCATCGATGCGCCAATGCTCAACCCGGGCACCAACACCACTGAAAAGCTTTCGAACTTGGCACTGGTTCAAGGCAAGCAATATAAACCCACACAGGGTGTCGTTGCCGGGCAGCTGTGCGCCGTGGCCAAGCTCAGAGATATCCACACCAGCGATACGCTCTGCGACAAATCTCAACCGATAATTATCGATCCTGTTCAATTTCCTAAGGCGGCAATATCGTTCGCGGTTGCACCTCAAACTCAGGCGGATGAAGAAAAAATCAGTGAGGCGCTCGCACGTCTCTGCGAGGAAGACGCAACGATCGTCGTCGACCGCGACCCGCAGACCCACGAGTTACTCGTTTCCGGGCTCGGCCAACTCCACGTAGAAGTGACCGTGGCAAAGCTCGAGAAACGTTTCGGCGTGAAAACGACATTGAAACCACCCACTGTTCCCTATCGGGAGACAATTCGTGGAACAGCCCGGGCAGAAGGACGGCACAAGAAGCAGAGCGGCGGCCGCGGCCAATTCGGCGTCTGTGTAATCGAACTGTCCCCGAATAACGCTGGCGAAGGCTTCGAGTTCGAGGACAAGATCTTCGGCGGTTCTATCCCACAGCAGTTCAGGCCCGCGGTTCAGAAGGGTGTCGTGGAGGCCGCTGCGCGGGGGGTACTCTGTGGCTTTCCGGTCGAAGATTTTAAGTGTGCCTTGCTCGACGGCAAGTTCCACGCCGTCGACTCTTCCGAGATCGCCTTCAAGATCGCCGGGTCGATGGCTTTCAAAGAAGCCGCTTTACAGGCTCAGCCGACGTTGATGGAACCGCTGATGGACATTGAGATCAGCATTCCCGATGAAGCGATGGGCGATGTAATGGGGGACCTCAATAGCCGCCGTGGGCGTGTCCAGGGGATGGAACCGGCTGGTGGTGACCAACAAATGATCAAGGCACAGGTTCCACTCGCTGAAGTGCTTACTTATGCTCCCGATTTAAACTCGCTCACCGGCGGCCGCGGCACGTACACGATGGAATTCTCACACTATGACGAGGTACCGGCACACCTCTCACAAAAGATCATCGACGATATCAAAGCCAAGCGCGAGGCAGACACGGGGTGACAATAGAGGCCAGCGAATTGAGATGAGAGTCAATCGCACCGCACCTTAGCAGTAAGTGCCCGAGAGAAGCACGACGCTATACAAAAAAACATCGGCGATTTCTCACCGGTTATCGTGGAAAAGGGGCCCGTTCAATGAGGGGCGAGGAAACCTCCCGACTTTGGCCCACGTCTGCAACCATCATAATCGGCATGTTGATCGAGGTGTCAGTGGGTGCAAAGCAAGCTTCATCGTTACACGCCTGATAATCGAGCATGACCTGAAGCTCGCGGCCGCCTGTCGGGATGTCTTCGGCGATAGCCAGGACCAAGCCGAGTACAAAAGTACCCTCGTACACTAGATAGGGTTCGTCGTCGTAAGGGAACTTGACGCTTACAGGCTCCGGGTAAAATGCCTCGACCAGACTAACTCCCTCGACCCCCTTTACCGAGACCTCCACAGGTATCATCCAATCAAACGTCGGCGGATTTGCGTTGACGTGCATACCGGGCAACATCTCAACTTCGATCGCTACGCGAACCGTTTGGTCCAGCGCAAACGGTTCATGGTCCGCAGCAATGCCCGTGATCTTGGCGCGGTCGACGCCATACAACAATTGTCTCGGGGCGACTTCATGGGCGGCGGCAAGGGTCGAGAAGACTGAAGCGACAGCCAACATTGCGAGCCCTATTTTTCTTATGTGTCTTATCATTATTGCCTTAAGCTACGAACGACAAGCGGTTGGTTTAGTTCCGTTGTGGAGTGCAACTGTACCAAAGCTCATCATACGATAACGAACATCTGCAAACCCAACTGCACGAAGTATTTCGGCAAATTCTTCGGGCGAATACCATTCTTGGATACTGCGGTATAGGTAATCGAATGGCTCCACCGTGCCGGTTACAAAACGACCTACCCGCGGCATCAGCAAGCGAGTGTAAACACTGTGCCCCCATCGAATGGGAACCATCCGCGGCCGACTGAATTCTAGAATCGCTACGCGGCCACCCGGTTCAAGCACCCGAAAAGCCTCCGCGAGCACGTCCTCAAGTATCGGTTTGACATTGCGCATAGCGAATGCTGAGGCGACACCCTGGAAACGCTCGTCACCGTATGGCAAACACTCAGCGCAGCCTACGTGAAACCAAGTGCCATCGCCGGAACGGATTTTAGCGCGCGCGCGGCGAATCATCTCGACAGCAAAGTCGCAGCCAACTGTCCCACGAGCCACTCGCGTAGTAGCGAACGCCAAGTCCCCTGTTCCGGTGGCGACATCGAGTACTAGATCACTCTTCGTTAGCTTTAGTGAACGAACTGTGGCACGGCGCCATCCATAGTCGAGCCCAAGCGATGAGCAATGATTGAAGCTGTCGTAGCTCGGTGCCAGAGCATTGAACATTGTGCGCACAGCACTGCTGAACGAACCATCACCATTGCCAACCTCATCGGGAGCAGCCATCTGGGCCGCTTTTTGACCAATAGAATCACCCATGACAAAATCCGCGAGTTGCACAACCCAGAAGGAGGAGCATTAGATGTCCGATTTTACATGGGCTGCAAAGGCCAACGACATTCCTTCAGGCGAAGGCCGAGTTTGCGAAGTGAAAGGAGTGGCCATCGCTCTGTTCAACGTCGACGGTACTTTTCACGCGCTCGACAACACTTGCATTCACCGT
>JAYYTT010000283.1:0-5400 GCA_036344375.1 Acidobacteriota bacterium
GTGTCCTGATGCGCTTTGACGATTGAATCAGGTATTACCGACCAAAACTGCGTAAATGCCGAGCCGCCAATCAAAACCGTTCCGTAGATGCGAAACGCCTGCAGTGTTTCCGTATCGAGCTGAATTCCTGGGAACCACTCATCGAGCCGTGGCGTGACAATCCAGATGGCAATCCCGGCGAATAGAAACATTGGAGAGACGAACCAAACCAATCGCCATGCTGCGCTCAGATACTGTTCGATCTTCTTGCCTTCGCGCGCACCGATGCTGCGTGATAGCACTGATGTAAGGCCGGTCGAGAGGCCGATCCAGAAGGCGACCATTACGAATTCGAAAGTGAAAGTTAGGCCGATCGCAGCCACTGCAGCATCGCCAAGTATCGCCGCGTAGATTGTGTCGACGAACGTAAACGCCGATCGCATAACGAACGACACCATTAAAGGTGCTGACATCCGGAGAACAGATGGATTGAGGTTGCTTTGCGTCGGGTCAGTCATAATTCCGGGAAGGCAAATCAAGCTTGGGAGACGGAATTGTACCCGAATCGTTGGGCTTGGCCTGTTGCTATACCCTTTTGTGATGGTGAAGACAGCTCAATCCGAAACGGGGACTCTTCGCACGGTGCTGGTCAGACACGCGCGCGATGCTTTTGGCAGTGCGGAAAAAATTGCAAGGGAATGGAAAGAGCTGAATTATCACGCAGCTCCAGATTTTGATCGGGCTGTTGACGAATTCGATGGATTTGTTGAGCTCCTTCAGAGTGAAGGTGCCAACGTTATTTTCGCGCCCGGGCAGGTTGGGGCTACTCTGGATTCGATCTACGCACGCGATGCAGCAATTATCACAGACAATGGTGCTGTGCTTTGCGCGATGGGCAAACTGCAGCGTAGCAATGAGCCTCAGTGCCTTCAGCCGATATTCACAGAAGCAGGAATCGACTTGCTGGGCTCAATCTCGGGGCAAGGTCGTCTCGAAGGCGGCGATGTTGCTTGGCTTCCAGGCAATCGGCTTGCTGTTGGACGAGGCTACAGGTCAAACGACGAGGGCTTCCGTCAGCTCCGCAAACTGACGCAAGATGTAGTTGAAGAAATCGTTCAAGTTTCTTTGCCACACTGGCATGGTCCTGACGACGTTTTCCATCTGATGTCAATTCTTAGCCCGGTGGGTGACAACGCTGTGCTGGTTTATGCACCCTTGCTTCCGGTGGCTTTTCGTCTTTGGCTCCTTGAGCGAGAGTTAAGACTTATCGAGGTTCCTGACGAGGAATTCGCGTCAATGGCTTCGAATGTGCTTTCGGTGGCGCCAGACAAGTGCATCGCACTCGAGGGCAACCCGGTTACTCGGGCGCGGCTTGAGAAGGCAGGCATTGAGGTGCTGGTGTACGACGGCACAGAGATCTCTAGAAAGGGTGAGGGCGGCCCAACCTGCTTAACGCGTCCGCTAGTTTGGGAATAACTTGCCTTAGTAAGATTCTCCCGATGCTTAAGAGCAAGTTGCGGATGAGCTTGCGTCTTCGGGGTATGGCGCAGAGGCTTGCAAGGGAGCTGATACTAGCTTTCTGAGTTTTTTCTGCCCCGGTACCCGGCAACCCGGAGAACCGCATCATGAGTCCCGAAGGCCCTACGCACAACATTGTTAGCTGGCAGGCTAGCGACCCTGAAACCTTAGCTGAAACTAAAGTCTTTTCTTTACATCGGAAGTGGGTTACATCGTCTAACGACCCGAGTCGATGCGGCGAATTTGTCTACCTGGATGCGCCTGATTGGGTAAACGTCATCGCATTGACGGCGGACGATCGTGTTGTGCTGATCGAGCAGTTCCGTCATGGCATCGAAGAAGTCACTCTGGAAATTCCCGGCGGTAGTGTCGATCCGGGCGAAGCGCCGCTGCATGGTGGCTTGAGAGAATTGAGGGAGGAGACTGGCTACGATGGGGCCGACGCTTGCATCATCGGTGTTGTGGCACCGAACCCTGCGATCATCAACAACCGTTGCCATACTGTTCTGGTTCGCGGTGCCACGGCGGTTGGGGCCCCGCAGCTTCAAGGTTATGAAGACATCCATACCAAACTTGTGCCGCTAGCGGATGTTCCTGACCTGATCCGGGCAGGGGCAATTTGCCATTCTTTGGTCATCGCTGCGTTCCACCATTTTGATCTGAGAAGAGATGAATGAGTGCCATTGAGGATTTGAAGCAACGACTTGGTATCATCGCCGATCTGGATGCGACCGCAGCTGTTCTGGGATGGGACCAGGAAACCTATATGCCACCCGGTGCCATAGAAGCTCGGGCGGAGCAGCTGACGACGTTGGCGCGGTTGTCGCATGATAAGTTCACAGACGAGGAGATCGGGCGACTGCTTGAGGCCGCCGCTACGGAACTCGACGGAACCTCGTTCGACGTTGGGAATCCGGCCTTCGATAGTGACGATGCCAGTCTTGTGCGTGTTGCCACCCGCGACTGGAAGAGGGCCACCAAGATCCCAGCCGATCTTGTCGCCCGACTGGCGCATGCCTCCTCGATGGGACAGCAAGCATGGCAGCAGGCACGTGAAGTGTCTGATTTCTCTGTTTTTAAAAGCCATCTTGAAGCGATCGTTGAACTGACCGGTGAGAAAGCTGAGGCGCTGGGTTACAAAGACAGGATTTATGATCCGCTTCTCGCAGAATTCGAACCCGGTATATCTACGGCAGAAATCGAGTCACTATTCACGACACTTCGGGAACGTCTTATCCCTATCGTCCAGGAGCTGACCGAGGAAACTTCCTCTGGTGGTATCACCGATTACGAATCTCCGCCCACGGCTCAGTCCCAGATCGCCTTGCCGCCGCTGGACCGAAGTTTCGATGAAGCGGCCCAGTGGGATTTTGGCGTTGCCGTTATTAAGGACTTTGGTTTTGACTTTGAACACGGCCGACAGGACCGCTCGGCACATCCATTCACGACTGCCTTTTCAGTTGCTGATGTTCGCCTGACTACACGTATCCACGAAGATTTCCTGCCAGCCGGCCTGTTCGGTACCCTGCACGAATGCGGCCACGGTCTCTACGAACAAGGTTTCGCTCCTGAGCTTGCACGCACACCTCTCGCCGACGGTGCTTCACTTGGTCTGCATGAGTCGCAGTCACGTCTCTGGGAGATCCTGATCGGTCGCAGCCGCCCCTTTTGGACCCATTACTTTCCTAAATTGAGCGAAAGCTTCCCGAAAACCCTCGACGGTATTGACCCTGATGCTTTCTACCGGGCGATTAATGTGGTGCGACCCACACTGATCCGCGTTGAGAGCGACGAGGTTACCTACAACCTCCACATCATGTTGCGCTTCGAGATCGAAAACGCTCTTCTGGAAGGCCGCGTATTGGTCGAAGACCTGCCGGACGTTTGGAATGACGGCATGGAGAGATACCTGGGGATAGTTCCCGACTCCGATGCCAACGGCGTGTTGCAGGATATCCACTGGTCGATGGGAGCCATTGGATATTTCCCAACCTATACCCTCGGCAACCTTATGTCGTCCCAGATCTTCACTCGCCTCCGCGAGGATATCCCGGATCTGGACGAACAAACGGCTTCCGGTCGTTTCGGCCAGCTTCTTAGCTGGCTCCGGGAAAACATTCACCGTCACGGCCGCAAGTTTACTGCCTCGGAGTTACTTGATCGCCTGGATTGCGGCGCACTCTCCGCCGACCCATGGTTGGAACACATTCGTACAAAGTACAGTGAACTCAGCGGCAAGAATCTCTGATTCGCAGAACACTTCCTTTTGTCAGCGCCCTTCGTTGCGTCTATTTCTGGAGCTTCCCTTATCGTCCCGTTTCGGTGCTACCAGAGGCGCGCGCTCCTCAAGATGCGCGTCCATCTTCAGGTGTGGCACACCTTCGAGTAGCCACGCGGGCGCGTCGGCGCCTTTCAAGTGATGGTCGAAGAACTCGCGCATGCGGACCGTGTAATCCTTTTGGTTGGCGGGTACCCGCAGGCCGTGGTTCTCGCCGACGTACTGCAACATGACGACATCCTTTCCAAGTCGTCGCAACGTGTTGTAGTACTCAATGCCCTGGTTCCAGTCGACGGCCCCATCCTGATCATTGTGTAGGATGATCAAGGGGGTCTGTACTCGGTCGGCGAAAAAAACCGGCGAGTTACGGATGTAGGCATCAGTGGCCTCAAGGTAATCGCCGGTGAAGCGACCCTGGGAAGACTCGAAGATCGCCATATTGCCGCCGCCCGAATTCCAGTAGATTGAGCTGTACATGCTGATCATGTTGGTGAGCGGCGCGCCTGCCACGGCAGCAGCGAACTTGTCCGTTTGTGTGACCAGGAACGATGTCTGGTAGCCACCCCACGAATGGCCGTGTAAGCCGACGTTGTCGGGATCGATGACGCCGGTATCGATGGCGGCATCGAGTGCTGGAAGGACGCTCCATACTGCCGACATGCCTGGGTCGTTGATCTTGTAGGTGATGTCGGGCATCAGGACGGCATATCCGTTGCTGGTGTACACGGACTTGTTGAAGCCGTTGGCTGACGGTTGGGTGAATTGGTTCAGCCCTTGTGACAAGCGCTCGTAGATATAGACGATGGTTGGGTACTTGCGATTGGGATTGTAATCAGCCGGCAGGAAAAGCGCCGCCTGCAGTTTGTCCCCGTTGTCAGACTCGTAGTCGACCAGCTGCGCTCCCGCCGACCAGGCGAACTCGGTTTGCTGCGGGTTAGCATCTGTGTGCCGCTCGGATGTCGCGAACGAAAAGTCCGTGACGTAGTAATCCGGATAGCTGTCGTGGTCAGCACGTGTGTAGGCGAACATGTCTGCATTCTCCGCCTTCATCAGGCCTGCGTACGCTACGTCGTCCCACAACAACATGTCCACACCGGTCGAATTGGCGGCAATACGCCCGATGCCGGACTTCTTGGTCCATTCGCCATACGGTGCCAGATACTGGTCAACTGCCAGGTCGATACCTTCCTCGTCGGGATCGATGCGCAAGCGACGATTGTAACGGATCTGGTTTTCCTTGCCGTTGACCGTCAGGTTGATGCCTTTGTCGCCGTGAACGCCGACCTTCCAGATGTCCCAGTTGTCGTACAGAAGCACATGCTCACCGCTGGACACCCAGCCGATGGGGCGAATTGGCGGATCGACGACGTTGTGGTCGTCCTGTGTGTTGATGAACGACGTGTCGACGTTCTCCGTAATGTTGTAGTTGTTCCCAGTGCTGAGCTCGTAGGTGTGATAGTTGCCGTCCTCGTAGTAGAGCAGGTGAGTGCCGTCCGGCGAAATGCCGTTGTACCAACGCACTTGCTCCAGCGCCATAGTGCGGTCACCAGTATCAACGTCGATTACGTGGATGTCCTGGAAGCGTTGGCCGTTGAGATTTCCCATCAAACTGTAGCGGCTGTTGT
>JAYYTT010000284.1:0-6125 GCA_036344375.1 Acidobacteriota bacterium
GGTAGCCGACGCAACAAGATGGAGGAAGTCGTGGCAAAGGCGAAAGTTTCTACCGAGGACTTGATCGAGCAGATTGAGGGTATGTCGGTTCTCGAGCTGGCCAACCTGGTCAAAGAGCTCGAGGAAAAATTCGGCGTTAGTGCCCAGGCTATGGCGGCGCCTATGATGGTTGCAGGCGCTGGTGCGGGTGCCGCTGAAGCGGAAGAGCAGTCTGCCTTTGACGTTGTCCTTACCTCGTTTGGTGAGAACAATATCAACGTCATCAAGGTAGTCCGAGAGGTTACTAGCCTTGGCCTTAAGGAGGCCAAGGATCTAGTAGACAACTTACCTAATCCTGTCAAAGAGGGCATCGAAAAGGACGAGGCCGACGAGCTTGCCAAGAAATTCCAGGATGCTGGGGCAGAGGTTGAGGTCAAGTAAGCAATCTGCTTTGCCGGCCCAGATGCCAAATCAGCTCCCGCTGGTACCGCACAACGGTATCGAGGGAGCCAGTACACCCCCGACTTTGTCGATAATGAATAGCACCGCCAAGGAGTCTTGTACCCATGGCTGATACCTCACTGATGCCCCTGCGCGAGCGGGTGAGCTTCGGCAAAATTCCTGCTGCTGTCGATTTGCCGAATCTCATTGAAGTACAGCGGAAATCCTACGACCGCTTCCTCCAAATGGACATTCCTGCCGAAGAGCGGGAAGAGATTGGTTTACAGGAAGTTTTTCGTACCATATTCCCAATTAGCGACTTCCGAGAGAGCGCTACCATCGAGTTTGTGGAGTACTCGATTGGGGATTGGGAGTGGCCCTTCGACGAAGAAGAGTGCCAGAGCCGTGGCATGACCTACGCCGTAGCCTTGAGGGCTACGATCCGGCTGATCATTTGGGACAAGGACCCGGAAACAGGTACGAAGACAATCCGTGACATCAAGGAGCAAGAAGTCTACCTTGGTGAGATTCCTCTGATGACAGCGCGCGGTACGTTTATTATCAATGGGACCGAGCGAGTAATTGTGTCTCAGTTACATCGTTCACCGGGTATCTTCTTCCATCCGGGTAGCGGCCGCACACTTTTTGTGGCTCAAGTGATTCCATACCGCGGCTCGTGGGTTGAGTTCGAGCTGGACAGCCGGGACTTAGTGCAGGTTCGCATCGACCGGCGTCGCAAGTTCCCCGCGACAGTTTTTCTCAAGGCACTGGGCTTGGAGAGTCCGGAAGATGTCCTGCGGGCTTTCTACCAGCCAGTAAAACTGACGGTGAACGGCGGGTTGAGTGTTGATCTTGGCAAGGAGCTCCTCGGCCGCCACTTTTCGAATGTATTGAAGGGTACGAAAGGCAAAAAGCGGGGCAAGGAAATATTGGGCGCCGGTGCCAAGCTAACGCGTGGCTCACTCAAACAGCTGGTCGACGGAGGTATCAGGAAAATTAGCCTGGAAGCTCCTGACCTTGAGGGTGCTTACACGATTCATGATATTGCCGATCCGGAGACTGGTGAGGTGATAGTCGAGGCCAACGAAGAAATCACTCCCAGTGTGATCGATCGTCTTAATGAAGCAAAGGCTTCAACGGCCGAGATATTTTTCCCCGAAGCTAGTTCTGGCGGTACGGCGATTAGCAACACACTGCGAAAGGATAGCGTTTCAAGCCGGAAAGAAGCGCTGGTCGAAATCTACCGTAAGATGCGCCCCGGTGACCCGCCAACGGCGGAGAGCTCACGTAACCTCTTCTCCAACATGTTTAAGAACTCCCAGCGCTACGACTTCTCTCGCGTCGGACGTCTGAAGTTCAACCTTAAGCTAGATGGAGCCAAGGATCTTGATGACCGCCTGCTTGATTCCGACGACTTCGTCCAAGTGGTTCGGTACCTGCTGTCGATCCCTGGTGATCCGCGGACGGTCGACGATATTGACCACTTAGGCAATCGGCGTGTGCGCTCGGTTGGTGAGCTGCTAGAAAACCAGTTCCGTATCGGCCTGGTCCGTATGGAGCGCGCTGTACGGGAAAAGATGAGCGTGCATCAGGAGATCGAAACGGCAATGCCACACGACCTGATCAACGCGAAGCCGGTCATGTCGGCGGTGCGCGAGTTCTTCGGCTCTTCACAGTTGTCACAGTTCATGGACCAAACTAACCCACTCTCCGAGGTTACCCACAAACGGCGCCTTTCGGCCCTTGGCCCAGGAGGGCTTTCCCGTGAGCGCGCTGGTTTTGAGGTCCGAGATGTACACCGAACCCACTACGGACGTATCTGCCCAATCGAGACGCCGGAGGGTCCGAACATTGGCCTGATTTCGTCTCTGTCTTGCTATGCGCAGATCAATGAATTCGGTTTCATTGAGAGCCCTTACCGCAAAGTTGAATCTGCAAGAGTCAAGACGCACGTTGTGATTACCGCAAAGGGTGGCACCAAATTCAAAATTGGCGACCTGGAGGCCTTAAACGTTGTTGAGAAAGAGAATGCCCGCGTTGCCAAGCTCAAGAAGGGGCCGGCACAGTACGTTCCTGCGCCCTTCTTTCTTTCGGCAATTGAGGAGGACCGAGCCATAATCGCGCAGGCAAACGCGCCAATCGATATCAAGACGGGCAAGTTTCAGCGCGACAGGGTTACGGCCCGGGTCGGCGGTGAGTTTAGGTTGGTGCCGGTTGAAGAGGTTGACTACATTGATGTTTCCCCTAAACAGGTCGTTTCGGTGGCGGCGTCCCTGATCCCATTTCTGGAAAACGATGATGCTAACCGTGCTCTTATGGGGTCCAACATGCAGCGCCAGGCGGTTCCGTTGTACAAACCCGAGGCCCCTCTGGTGGGTACGGGGATGGAGTTTGTGACGGCTCGTGACTCTGGAGCTGTGGTGATCTGCAAGCGCCGCGGTGTCGTCGACTCAGTTGACTCGGAACGTATCATTGTTCGTGCCGATGTTACTAAGGACGATGATGGGGCTGCGGATATCTACCGGCTCGTAAAATTTAAGCGTTCCAATCAGAACACTTGCATTAACCAGAAACCGCTTGTCAAACGAGGTGACCGAGTCAATGCAGGCCAGGTTCTCGCTGATGGCCCTGCTACAGACAATGGTGAATTGGCCCTGGGCCGTAACACATTAGTCGCGTTTATGCCGTGGCGGGGCTACAACTTTGAGGATGCAATTCTTGTATCTGAAGGACTGGTGAAGAACGACTCGTTCACCTCAATTCACATCGAAGAACTGGACATAGAAGCCCGAGACACCAAGCTCGGGCCGGAGGAGATCACCCGGGACATTCCTAACGTCTCTGAGGAAGCACTGAAAGATCTCGATGAAAGCGGCATTATTCGAATTGGAGCCGAAGTGGGTCCGAGCAACATCCTCGTTGGCAAAGTAGCACCCAAGGGTGAGACGCAGTTGACGCCGGAGGAGAAATTGTTGCGAGCAATCTTCGGAGAAAAGGCGGGGGATGTTAAGGATGCGTCGCTGACCTGTCCGCCTGGCATCGAAGGTACGGTGGTCGACGTCAAGATCTTTACCCGGAAGGGTGGTGACAAGGACCAGCGTGCAATTGATATTGAAGAAGCTGCGATTGCGTTGATGGAGCGGGATCTCGTCGACGAGATTCGCATCATCCGGCGCGGCCTTGTGGCCCAAATTGCCAAACTTGTGGTTGGTAAGAATCTTGTTTCTAACGTCAAGGATTCTGAAAGCAAAGAGAAGCTGGCGAGTTCGGGTGACGTCCTGACGAAAGAGTTGCTGGAATCCTTTCCGGCTGGTGCTCTGGCACAGATTCGCTTAGCGAAAAGCAACTCGAAGATCGAGAAGCAAGTCCACGCCCTTGTCGCAGCGGGCTCGGCACGTATTGACGGGTTGCGTAGCAGTGTCGAGGAGCGCAAGGAAGCCCGCCGCGTTGGTGACGAGCTACCACCTGGCGTCATCAAGAGCGTGAAAGTCTACGTTGCTATGAAGCGAAAGCTATCTGCCGGGGACAAAATGGCGGGACGACACGGCAATAAAGGTGTCATTGCTGAGATCATGCCCGAAGAAGATATGTCGTACCTCAGCGATGGCACACCAGTAGAAATTGTACTAAATCCGCTCGGTGTCCCTTCTCGGATGAATGTGGGCCAGGTTCTGGAGACCCACCTTGGATGGGCTGCAAATGCTCTCGGTGTGCATTTTGCGACGCCGGTTTTTGATGGTGCCTCTGAGGTTGAGATCAAAGAGCGCCTGCGTGAGGCAGGGCTGCCGGAACACGGCAAGACGGTGCTGTATGATGGGAAAACTGGCCAGCCGTTCGAGCAGGAAGTCACCGTTGGCCACCTGTACATGTTGAAGCTTTCCCACTTGGTTGACGACAAGATCCACGCTCGCTCAACTGGCCCGTACTCCCTGATTACGCAACAGCCGCTGGGCGGCAAGGCTCAGTTTGGTGGCCAGCGATTCGGTGAGATGGAGGTGTGGGCACTAGAAGCATACGGGGCTGCCCACACGCTACAGGAGTTGCTTACCGTCAAGAGCGACGATGTCTACGGTCGGGCGAAAATCTTCGAGTCGATTGTCAAAGGGGAGGGCGGCATTGAGCCTGGTCTGCCGGAATCATTTAACGTCTTGCTAAAAGAATTGCAGGGCTTGGCACTAGATGTTGAGCTTCGGCGCCGTCGTCGTAGCGATGCCGAAGTCGAGAGCGTGGTGTAACCGATGATACTGAAATACGAGACGATGATGACAGGTTCAGTTGATCGCACGAACGAAACGGTAGGGAGGGTAAGCCTGTGAGAAGCGCCCTGGGTTTCTTCGAGACAAAACCAGTAAGTATCAATGAGTACGAGGCAATCCGTATTGGTCTCGCGTCAGCGGGCAAGATTCGTTCATGGTCGCACGGCGAAGTAACCAAGCCAGAAACAATCAACTACCGGACGTTCAAACCGGAGCGGGATGGTTTGTTCTGCGCCAAAATCTTCGGTCCTGTGAACGACTGGGAGTGTCTCTGTGGCAAGTACAAGCGAATGAAGCACCGGGGTGTGATCTGCGACAAATGCGGTGTTGAGGTGACGCAGTCGAAGGTTCGGCGCGAGCGCATGGGTCATATAGAGCTTGCGTGCCCAGTGTCACACGTGTGGTTCTTCAAGGGCCTGCCTTCGCGTATGGGACACCTCCTTGACATGACCATGCGTGATATGGAGCGAGTGTTGTACTACGAGGCCTACGTGATCGTCGATCCGGGGCCAACTGATATGAAGGAACGGGAGCTCATCGGTGAGGAGCGGTACCGGGAGCTGCGAGCTGAGTTTGGTGATTCCTTTCGCGCCATGATGGGTGGTGACGCCATCAAAACGCTGCTCGAGAATCTTGACGTGGCGGTGATGGCAACTGAGCTTCGTGCCAGGATGAAGACTGAGGCGTCAAAACAGAACCGCGCCAAGCTTGCCAAGCGTCTGAAGGTTGTCGAGGCGTTCCTGAAATCGGGTAACGACCCAGAATGGATGATCTTGGACGTAATTCCAATTATCCCGCCCGAGCTCCGTCCGTTGGTCCCGCTTGATGGAGGCCGCTTTGCGACCTCTGATTTGAATGACCTGTATCGTCGAGTGATCAACCGTAACAATCGGCTCAAGAAGCTTATCGAGCTCAAGGCGCCGGATGTCATTGTCCGCAATGAAAAACGTATGTTGCAGGAGGCCGTCGACTCGCTTTTTGACAATGGTCGCCGTGGCCGCACGTTGCGGGGGGCCAATAATCGGCCTCTGAAGTCACTTTCGGACACCCTTAAAGGTAAGCAGGGCCGTTTTCGCCAGAACTTGTTGGGCAAGCGTGTCGACTACTCGGGCCGCTCGGTTATCGTGATTGGTCCGGAGCTGAGGCTCGACGAATGTGGCTTGCCAAAGAAGATGGCGTTAGAGCTCTTCAAGCCGGTTATATATCAGAAGCTCGAAGAACGGGGAATGGTTGCCACGATCAAGGCGGCCAAGGAACTGGTCGAGCAGCATGACCCGCTCGTGTACGACATCCTTGAAGAGGTTGTCCGGGAGCACCCCATTCTGCTCAACCGCGCGCCGACGCTTCACCGGCTTGGTATCCAAGCCTTTCAGCCAGTATTAATTGAAGGCAAGGCAATTAAGATCCATCCACTTGTTTGCACTGCGTTCAATGCCGATTTTGATGGCG
>JAYYTT010000285.1:0-4948 GCA_036344375.1 Acidobacteriota bacterium
GATACTCATCGCCACCGCAGCCCGGCAATCACCATGCGTCGGGAGGGAGTTGAATTGACAAGGGCAGCCATAGTCACAGTTGCAAGTCGAAACTGACAGCCCCCGAATCATCCAATTCGTGTACATCAAGAATCCTCCTTAGGCACCTGCATGTCTTGTGGGCGGCTCGTGCCCAATTTTTCACCTGCTATTTTTTTGAGTTTAGCAGCACATTGCTGATAGCAGGTGAGCAACGAGGCAATGACAGGATCGTGATCATCTCCGCTCAACGTTGAACCCTACTTACAATTCACTGGGCCGAAGCCGTCGAATCCAACCCCGAAAGCCAGTCATCGGCTCCTCCGCCAAGTCAAGTCGTACGATCGAACCGTTCCCATCGACGTACACCGCCGAGAAAGGTGTCGGGGGGTCGAGCCGCCAAGCATCAACTATTCGGCCACCGATATCGAGCTGCAATGGATCAGAGGAAGCGGCTAGACCAAAGTTCTGCAACGCATTCTCGGCATCGTTAAACGGACTGGGGCCAAGACCGATTAATCTGCGCATTCTATTAAGATTGAAACCGGCAATGTTTACGCCACCACCCGGAACACCGGAAGGGGGGCCAGTGAGCAAATCAAGGCGCATGCCGGTCGGCGCCAAAACGAAAAAGTCGAGTGTACCGGTACCTGTTTCCCACAACGCTGGCATAGTGAGGTTCAGTAGGCCAGGATTCGCAAAAATTAACTCGCGGCCGTGACAAATTTCTTCGATCCGATACTGGCCGCGGCCACTATCCGCATCGCTTTCCTCATTGAGGGAAAGTCCGGCAAACGCCCCAATGCATTCAGAGTCGAGCGGAGTGTAAAGATACAACCCTCTTGGGAAGCTCGTGTTGACACCTGGATAAGCTTCCAGCTTGAGTTCCTGATCATCAAAATCCCCATCCATTAGTTCCTTTCGAAACCTGTCTCCTTCGAACCGGTATTCGATGCTGTAGCCAACAGCGCCCATCACAGTGTCTCGCTCGGAAGTAAAATTCACACTGAGAGGGAACCCATAGGCATTGAATCGTGCCTGGGCTGTCGCCTGGGCCCTCTTTTTCCCAGCGATGACAGCAATGTACCCCAAGTCGAACGTGCCCTCAGATCCACGTTCATTGACGCCCTGGAGCGTAATACTCCAGTGGACAATGCTGTCCTGTTGGCGGCCTCCCTCAGTCTCAAACGCGTAACGAAGTTCCTGGCCTTGTCGGAAACCTAGGAACGTTTGCTCCGTGTGCTGCACAATCGACGGGAAATTCAAACCGTTACTGGCACGGGAGGCACCAGTAACCGGAGCGAGAAGAACGACAATTGCAAGAGCCAACAGTGAGAAAGTTGACACGCGTTTACCCAAGAAGTTTGTGAGCGTACCCACCCTCGACCAGTTCTTCTCTTGCAAAGCGATCAAAAGAAAAGAAATTGATGTCGTCATTATCACTCTTCCCTCGTGTGATCAGATCAGCCATCATTTTCCCAACGATCGGAGCAAGTTTAAATCCGTGGCCGCTGCTGCCGGCGCAGCAATAGAGATTCTCTATACCTGGGAGCTCGTCAAGGATCGGCTGCCAATCGGGGGTGACGTCGTAGAGTGATGCGTAGCCGTTTAGAAAGCTACCTTTATCCATTCCCGGGAAGCGTTCGATAAGTTGCTCACTGTAACGTGAAACAGCATCGAAGTCGGCGACCCTCTGAAAATCATCGGGGTGCTTGATACCGGCTTTGGCTTCGTCGGTAGCAACGGAGCCAACTAGCATTAGACCTTCTCCTTCGGGTCTCGTGTAAACACCGAGCGGCGAGTCAATAAATATTTTGTCGTGACTTAGGTCGGGGGCACGTTCGAACAAGCAAACCTGGACTCGGCACGGGACAATCGGCAGGTCGATGCCAAATAGCTTGGCGAGCCGCGACGACCAGGGGCCTGTCGCCAGGACGACTGAAGCAGCCTCGAGTCGACCCTGGTTGGTAACAACACCACGGGCCTTACCACCCTCGACAATCACCGAACGAACTTCGGTACCGATAAGCACCTCGGCACCAAGTTCCTCGGCACGGTTAGCGAATGCTACCGATGTGCTATAGGGATCAGCGTACCCTGATTCCGGTTCGTACGCTGCGCCAACGATCCCGTCGATTGCAGCACCAGGCACTAATTCTCGCAGTTCCTCCACCGAAATCACCGAGGTATTTATACCAAGCGACTGCTGAAGGGACACGTTAGCTTTCAAAGTATCAATGGTGTCCGGGCCAGCGGCAAAGATGTACCCCGTCTGCCGGAAATCGCAATCGCCACCCACTAGATCTTCGAAGTTCTCGAAGAAACGCAGCGCTGCAAGTGCAATGCTCGCCGTGATTGGATGCGAGTAATGCTGGCGGATGATTCCACATGACAGCCCTGTCGGCCCTGCGGCGATGTTGTCCTTTTCAATTAGTGTGACGGAGGCGCCGCGTTGGGCAAGATGATAGGCAATGCACGTGCCATTCACCCCGCCGCCGACAACGATAACGTCGGTGGTCTTTGCCATAGCGAGTCAACGGTACCATCTTCGTATTGAATTGCTGCAAACCCTTTCTTTCATTGCCATTGATGGATTTTAGGTGCGGGCAATAAGGCCATTCTGATAAGTCCTTGGCAGCCCCCGCTCAAAAAAGAGGGGGTTCTAGGGGTTGTTCTTGCTTCCGTTGAAGCCAAGCAAGATGCAACTTAGCTACGCCGTGCATATACCCACCAATTCCATAGTCATCGTCGGCCGCGACCGAGATGTGCCGATAGGCTTCAATCTCACGTCCGAGGGCCTCGTAGTAGAGGCCGAGATACAGGTGCGCATAAAAACGGGCCAGTGCGCCTGCACTAATGACGGGCAGGAGCTCTTCCGGCTGGTCTTCGCCGCGGAACACCTTGTAGATCGTCATCATTGGCTCCCGGCGATCGTGTCCGACTGGGAGCAGCGCTTTGCGTGCCTCCTCCGGTGACTGAAGCCGAGCGAAACATAAAAAGTGCCAAGCCGCGTTCTCCACATCGTTGGGATTCACGGTGCGGTGAGATTCAAACTGGGCTCGGCAATCATCGTAACGACCCATGTAGTAGAGAGCGATGCCTCGCTGCCAAAGGTACGGCCCCATCTCCGGAGCAAGCTCGACAATTTGGTCGAATTCCGCAACGGATCTCTCAATACGCCCGGCTAAGAAGTTGGCCATAGCCTGATTAAGTAGGTCCGAAGCATCTTGGGACGATGTGCCCAACGCAACCATCGAGCAAGGACCTAGCACAGCAACAACCACAAGGACGATGAAGATCACCCGCTGAAAGCACATGTCAGATTTAATATAAGGCTACGGCAGTGTCTGCCTAGTACCTACTGGATTCGCTCATATACAGCGTGGCCGACCCCAGTGATCTTGCCATCCGCGCTCATACGAATGTATTCATTATTGATGGTGCTGCCATCTTCCGAGAGTGTGTTGATGATGACCTGGCCAACGAGCCCATTGCGCTTGTTGTAGATCCTGGTGCTCTGCTCATCGATGAACTCAACTGCGGTTTCGGAGTTCTCTTGGCCCTCGACTGGACGAAATGCGCCATCGAACAACGTTACGTAGCTCCACTCGGAGGTGTTCCCATTTCGAGTAGTCGCCACCGTGATCTTCATGCCACCCTCTCCGTAGGGCTCATAAGTCATGACGTTGTTGGGGTTGGACTGGTTCCTCCAAACACCGAATCGTGGGTTCGTGTCCTGTGCGGAGACGTTCGAGACAACTAACAGAACAATGATGCTGAGCGCGATACCCAAGACAAACTTCCGTGTGCACATCGGTTAGGCTCCTAATGAAGGGATTAAAAGTGTTCAAGGTTGCGACCGAAGCATACTGTCGGACCCTAGGGATCGCCAGGGTTAGGTTCGGTTCGTGCGGTGGCCACCTTCCCCAGCACTCGGGTCGCCACCAGCTGGGGCCTTGACCAAACCAATCCCTAGCGCGTAGAAAGGAATCATCAAATCTGAAACCCTGAGGATCAAGCTATGTATAACTGCTTCCCGACCATATTTTGTGTTCTTGCCTGTTTGATTCCAACCGCCGCAATCTCGGCTCAGGATCTTGACTCGCCGCGGCCGATCGCAGGCATTGACACCGTCTTCATTGAAGAGATGACTTGGATGGATGTCCGTGACGCAATCCGTGCCGGGAAAACCACAGCGATTGTCGCTACTGGAGGAGTCGAGCAAAACGGGCCTTACGTGGCAAGCGGGAAACACAACTTCGTGTTGCAGGCGACAACCGATGCGATTGCGCGAGAGTTAGGTAATGCCTTAGTCGCACCCATTATCAAGCTCGTTCCCGAAGGGAGCATTGATCCACCCTCAGGGCACATGAGATACCACGCCACCCTAAGTGTTCGCCAAGAAACTTTTGAATCAATGTTGACCGATGTAGTCAGTAGCCTGGCGGCGCATGGA
Organism: Acidobacteriota bacterium; assembly: GCA_036344375.1. Classification (GTDB taxonomy): domain Bacteria; phylum Acidobacteriota; class UBA890; order UBA890; family UBA890; genus UBA890. The sequence continues at coordinate 4,475 of JAYYTT010000285.1, forward strand.
TTTACCGATATCGTCCTCATCGGTGATAGCGGCGGCAATACGCGCGGCATGCAAGCCGTGACTGAAGCTTTGACCTCCCAGTGGGACGGCGTGCCAGCACGCGTTTACCATATCCCCGAGTACTACACTGAGGATATGTATAGTTGCGAGTATCTAAAGGCGGAACTCGGCATCTTCCAACAGCCTGATGAGTGCCGTGCAACACGTAACGAATACCACGATGACTACCACTACTCATCGATTATCGCGACGGTAGATCCCAATATGATCCGGACCAACCAACGTATCGAAGCTGATTTGTTCAGTATTAACGGGGTCGACCTGGGGCCCGTGGAAGCTACAATCGCCAACGGTCGGAAACTGGTAGAGTACCGGGCTCAGATCACTGCCCGTGCGATCCGCGCAGCAATCCAAGGACAATGACGTGCTGACCCTTCTGTCCCCCGCTAAAACGCTCGACTTTGAGTTTTCTTC
>JAYYTT010000286.1:0-2965 GCA_036344375.1 Acidobacteriota bacterium
CTGCTTCCGAGTATCCGAAAATGCGTCCGAAGACCGCGGTTTTTTGAAGTCGCGAACTTCACGCTGATCTGCGACCCGGCGCGCTCACGGCGCGCCCGTACACATTGGATTGACAAATGTCAGCGACTATCAACTCGCCCGCCGAGGGCTCAAAAATCACATTTGAGAACAGCAAACTGCACGTTCCCGACAACCCCATCATCCCCTACATCGAGGGCGACGGCATCGGTGCTGATCTGTGGGTTGCGGCCCATACAGTATTTAATGGCGCTGTTAAGCATTCCTATGGAGGTGCGCGAGAAATTGCGTGGATGGAGATCCCTGTGGGAGAGAAGGCGAACAATCAATTCGGAGAGTACCTGCCGCAGGTATCTCTCGATGCAATTGAGGAGTATAAGGTTTCCATCAAGGGTCCATTAACGACGCCAGTTGGGGGTGGTATCCGTTCGTTGAATGTATCCATGCGTCAGCTTCTTGATTTATACGCTTGCGTCCGGCCGGTGAAGTACTACGAGGGTACTCCGTCGCCAGTGAAGGAACCCGAAAAACTGGATATCGTGATCTTTCGGGAAAATACCGAGGACGTCTATGCTGGCATCGAGTGGGCCGAAGGCACTCCTGACGCAATGAAGGTCATTGATTTTCTTACAAGTGAGATGGGAGCCAAGATACGGCTCGATTCTGGGATTGGTATCAAGCCGATCTCGATCACGGGAACCCATAATCTAGTCCGCAAGGCAATAAAATACGCCATCGACGAGGGGCGTGACAGTGTCACCTTGGTACACAAAGGCAACATTATGAAGTACACGGAAGGCGCTTTCCGCGAGTGGGGGTACGAGCTTGCCGCGACGGAATTCGGCGACGCTACGATTAGTGAAGATGAAGTTTGGGAATGCTACAACGGTGAAGTTCCCGAAGGTAAGATCCTCATTAAGGATCGCATTGCTGACGCTATGTTCCAGCAAGTTTTGACGCGGCCTGACGAGTACGACGTCGTTGCAATGCCTAACCTCAACGGTGATTACATGTCGGATGCGGCCGCGGCACAGGTGGGTGGTCTTGGTATTGCGCCTGGGGCCAATATTGGTGACGAAGTTGCCCTTTTTGAGCCGACACATGGTTCGGCGCCGAAGTACACCGGTCAGGACAAGGTCAATCCGAGTTCGTTGATCCTGTCTGGAGTGATGATGTTCAAGTACATGGGCTGGCCAGAGGCCGGCACAGTAATCGAAAATGCTCTTGAGCGCACCATACAGGCAAAAACGGTCACTTATGATCTCGAGCGCCTGATGGACGGGGCAACGACCCTGAAGTGCTCAGAGTTCGGGGAAGCCATCGTTTCCAACATGGAGTAGGACCATGGGCCGTAAAAAAGTAACCGTCGTCGGCGCCGGGCACGTAGGTGCCACCACCGGGTTGGCCATTGCCAATAAGGGTTTGGCTGACATCGTTCTTACCGACATCATTGAACGTATGCCACAGGGCAAGGCGCTTGACATGATGGAGGCGACACCGCTAATGGGTCGCGATGCTGAGATTATCGGAACCAACAACTACGTCGACACGCAAGGGTCTGACATTGTCGTGATCACTGCCGGCCTGGCTCGCAAACCGGGGATGAGCCGTGACGACTTGCTTTTCAAGAACGCTGAAATCATCGGCGGTGTCGTTGACGAGGTAACCAAGCACTCGCCCAACTCGATCATAATCATGGTCACCAATCCACTCGATGTCATGGCCTACTTAGCCTACAAGAAGTCGGGTTTTCCGCGAGAACGTGTTATCGGCATGGCTGGCGTGCTTGACTCTGCACGTTTCCGTACCTTTATCGCGATGGAACTGGGTGTTTCAGTGGACAACACACATGCCTTTGTGCTGGGTGGCCACGGTGACTCAATGGTCCCGCTCCCACGCTACTCAACTGTTGCCGGCGTGCCGATCACCGAGCTGATGAGCGAGGAACAGGTAAACCGTATCGTCCAGCGTACCCGCGATGGTGGCGCCGAAATCGTTAGCCTGCTTGGCACCGGCAGCGCCTACTTCGCACCCGCTTGGTCGGTGGCTCAGATGGTCGAAGCCATCCTTCTTGACCGGAAGGAAATACTGCCGTGCGCTGCCTTTTTACAGGGCGAGTATGGAGTTGAGAATGCGTACGTTGGTGTTCCTGTGCAGCTTGGTGCCGGTGGGATGGAAAAAGTTTTTGAAATTGACCTGTCTGACGATGAGCGCACCGCCTTTGAAGACTCGGTTGCTGAGGTCAAAGACTCGATCGCTAAACTCGACCTCTAAGAACTCACTAACACACTCTTAGAACCGTCTTGCGAAAGGGAGGCGTCATGCCTGCAGAACGTACTCTTGCCATGATCAAACCCGATGCGACAAGTCGGAACCTAATCGGCAAGATCATTGCCCATTATGAGGCCGAAGGATTCGAAGTCGTTGGGCTCAAGAGGTTGCGCCTCACCCTTGATGATGCCCGTGCCTTCTATGCGGTGCACGCTGGCCGTCCATTCTACGAGAGCCTTACTGAATTCATGAGCTCTGGACCGATCTGCGCTCTCGTGCTGCAGCGCGACAACGCTATCGTCCATCTGCGCGAGATTATGGGTGCCACCAATCCAGACGAAGCTGCGGAGGGGACCATCCGTGCTTTATATGCGAAAAGCTTGGAAGCCAATAGCGTTCACGGCTCAGATGCGCCGGAGACGGCGGTTACTGAAATCGAGTTTTTCTTCTCGGAAGAAGAATTGCTATAGAAACAGAGTGCTCTCAGCTGAATATTTCGCTGGAGACTCCCTGGGTTCGATGCAACTAGGTCGCGCAGTTAAATTGGCGAAGTAGTAGCGGGTTGTTCTTAGCTACCCACTACTTTGAGGATGAAAAAGGTAAGGACGACGAGCAAAAACGACACCAGAAAAACGACTCCTACTGTCATCATCCGCTCTTTGAACTGAAGACTGAG
>JAYYTT010000287.1:0-5627 GCA_036344375.1 Acidobacteriota bacterium
CGCGTCTGCCAGGCCTTATCCCAAAGAGCACGTTCCTCTTCGGTGAACTCTTGAAAACCAGTCTGCCTTCTTTCCGTAATAGCTGCTACCGAATGGAGCCCTTCAGGAAGCCCCGTTATACGGTACGCAACACTCATGTTTTCATTCCAAATCGACCAACCAGCGTCAGGATTGCCTTCGAACTTCTCCACTAACAACGCAAAATATTCGTTGAAAAGCGGGCGATCAATGCCTTTGAAAGTCTCGTACATCAACCCACTTATTGATGGGAAGGTCGGCTCTGCTTGCTCTTCCTGGGTTATTGCTGGGGCTGAAATACAAAGAATCGTAAAGATTAGAGCGACGCTAAAAAATGACCTCATGGAACTTTCTCCTTTGGGAACTAAGAAACGGATTGCTGAGCCTGCGCTAAACGTCCGGGGGTTCCCCAGACAATTCGTTGGCTGGCTAACGGGCGATGATCGGGTGTGATCGGTCATAGTCGCGCATTTGATCATGCCGTTCGACATGCCTCGTTGCAGCGTTCATTTGCGCCATTAGCTCCATAATTTCATCCATGTAAGGCTCACGGAGTTGCTGCCGCTCCGCCAGTTGAGCCTGGTCAGCCTCTGGGCTCTCGGCAGCAATACGAATCATGACTGTCATCCCCTCGGTCCCGAGTCCTCCGTTCCAGGTAGTTAGCACCATATTGTCGACCCCTGCCTCACGGTCTATTTCGTGGCGGCGGGCCAGCGCTTCACGCCATGCCGGCGCTTGGTCCCATTTCAAATGGTGAATCTCAACACGGTGATAAGGCAACTGCTGAATGTCTTCCACGGTAAATCCCTCGGGAACATAGCTCAGGGCTGGCATAGCGCCATAAAGCTGAACCTGCCGAGTGTCCCAGGCAACGTCCCAAAGAGCACGTTGTGCATAGGTGAACTCCTGAAAACTGGCCTGCCTCTCTTCGGTAACAGCTACTACCGAATCCCATCCTTCAGGAAGTGCCGTTATCCGATGGGCAACACTCAGATTCTCATTGAAGATCGCCCAACGCGCGTCGGTCCCTTCGTACTTCTCGACCAACATCTCAAAATATTCGTTGAAAACCGGGCGATTAACACCTTCGTACGTCTCGTACATCAACCCACGTACTTCTTGGAAGATCGGTGCTACTTCTTCTTCCTGTGTTATTCCAGGGGCTGAAATACACAGGATGGAAAAGATTAGTGCGACGCTCAAAAATGACCTCATAAGACTTCCTCCTTTGTAGAGCGTGAAATGGCCTGCCGAGACTACGCTAACCTTAGACCCCTAGCAAATAGACTTTGAAAGCTTTTCGCGGCGTATTTTTTATATACAAAGTATTCAATGACCGCATACAAAAAGCCGTGCTTAAAAGAATAGGGTCCCTACGTAAGAAGGGGCAAAGCACGGTTAAATCTGCGTGAATTGTGGGTGCAGCTAGGAAAACAGGAGTCCATGAAGAGATGAGTGAGAAAGGTTTTCGATGGGGGGCATTTTTCCTCTACATGCTCCTTGGTCTGGTTGCTCTGGCCTTTGGTCAGGCTGTTTATGCCGTTTATTTGATGCTGTCCCGTTAGACATGGGGCGACTGAGGAGAGTCAAGAGCATGGAGGAAGCCGCAGATGAATAAATCGATCGCTATGGAATCCAGACTGGATAAATTGGAACAGGACAATCAGCGCTTAAAGTTGGCCCTTGGCTTGTTGCTGTTGGTGCTGGCAGCGATTCCATTAGCAGGTGCTGCGATGCCTCAACAAGCACCAGAGATGATTACGGCGCAAGGTTTTTACGTAATCGACGAGAACGGCACCAGGCGTGCTGGTATGAACGCGGCCGGCATAGCCTACTGGGACTATAACGGCGCGCCTCGCGTCATGCTGCACACCGATGGGATCCGCTACAACGACGAAAACGGGAGTGTAATTTGGAGTACCCCGCCACGCTAACCAGCCGTGAGGACCCCTATAATTATCACTCCAGAGGAGGTTTCGGCGATGCCTATTCTTCGGTTTTTCGGTTCGGCTTTTTCAAGCTGGTTCCAGTTGTTCTTGCTTCTCTGCCTAATTGCGGCAGGTTTTATCTGGTGGCGGTCTCGACGTAAATAGAGGTGTGCATAATGTGTACGAATTGGTTCACTTGGTAGCTACCTGATGGGTGATTGAGTGCAGAAGGTGATCTATCCGGCAGTCGGTGGCGTCGACACCATCCGAATAGTCGAGGTTGATAACCCGGTGCCCGGCCCTGGCGAAGCGCAGATCAGGGTACATAGAGCAGGAATCAACTTCGCAGATTTGATGATGCGCCAGGGGCTGTACGGCTCGAACCCAGACTACCCATTCACCCCCGGCTACGAGGCGGCAGGCGAAATTATGGACGTAGGTGAGGGGGTCGAGGGGATTAGCCCTGGGGACCGCGTGCTTGCCATAACGGCTTTCGGCGGCTACTCCGAGCAAGTTGTGCTAAACACCAATAGGGTGATCTCTCTGCCAGACTCAATGTCCTTCGACCAAGCAGCGGCCATTCCAGTCACATATGGCACAGCCTTCCACATGCTGGTCTACTTAGGGAACCTTTCGGAAGGTGAAACAGTGCTCATCCACCACGCAGCCGGTGGCGTAGGCACCGCAGTAGCTCAACTATGTAAAGCATATGGGGCCTCTCTGGTCTTGGGAACTGCGTCCGCTCCAAAGCGTGAGTTTGTTGAGTCACTCGGCATGCGCTTCGTAGATCGGGAGGCCGAGGACTTCGTCGAGGTCTGCAAGAGCGAGACAGGAGGGAAGGGTGTCCACCACGCAATTGACCCAGTCGGCGGCAATCACGTGATGCGCTCTTACAAAGCACTGCGCCGGGGCGGAAAGTTGTACTTCTTCGGCGCATCCTCCGCAGTTAAGGGAGACAAGCGTTCGATACTCGCTGCTTTTAAGATGTGGAGATCAACACCGCGCTTCAACCCTCTAAAGATGATGAGTTCAAACAAGGCCGTGTTTGGCGTCCACATGGGACTGCTGGACGACGAGTCTGTGTTCAGCGGTCACCTGGAGAATCTTTCTGGCATGCTGCTCAAGGGGCAGATCGATCCGATCATCGACTCCGTATGGCGCTTCGAGCAGGTTGCTGAGGCGCAGATGCACATCCACAACCGCAGCAACCGGGGTAAGGTGCTTTTGGATTTTTCGCCTCAGTGATCACAGGCTAAGTTGTCAGCCTACTCAACCTCGCCCATCTGATCTGCCTCGAGACGGATCCCAGCTAGGCCTGCAGCAACGCTGTGACCGAGCAGCTGCCCGTGGAGAAGAAGCCCAGCTGCTCGGACTCCGATAGGAGCTCCGCCGAGAGCGCCGTTCGTTGGTGCCCACAGCGTCTCCACGCGGGTCCATACGCTTTCTTAAGCGAGCGATCCTGGCTCTGCCCTGTTCTGCTGTTATCTCACCAGCTCCGATGGCAGTTCGGATCTCTACAGCCATTGCCCTTGCCCTGTTGGCTCCCGGTCTTTGCTCAGCCTCAGCAGCTGGCGCCTGGCCCATACGTTCTCTTAAGCGAGCGATCCTGTCCCTGCCCTGTTCTTCTGTTATCTCACCAGCTCCGATGGCAGCTCGGATCTCTCCAGCCATTGCCCTTGCCCTGTTGGCTCCCACTCTTTGCTGGACCGCAGCATCGGCCTGAGGCTGAGAAATCGCCAAGGAAGGCAACGCTAAAAGAGCCGCTAGTCCTAATATCACTGAAAACTTAACTAAACCGTGTTGCATATCATCCTCCTTAACCAGGTGCACCATTTTTCGTTTATGGTCTGGGTCATAATTAGTATTTGAGGTGCAATCTTAAATGTTGTTTGTGATGATGTCTCTCAATTAAAGCCCAAGAAAGATAAAGATTTGTTAATAAGAAATTCTTCGCCGCTTTTGCCCATAAATCGTTCCGAGCGCTATGCGAAGCTGACAACAAATCGGAAGGAATTCAATATGAGGAAGAAAAAGTTCTGTGTCGTGCTGGCAATCTTCACAATTGCTTTGTCCGCGACGACCGACGCTACCGGCAACGGACGTTACCAAGCGGGCGGCCCCCCTGGGCAAATCGCCCTAACTCATGGCAACGTCATCGATGTCCGTAGTGGAGAGATCTTGCGGGACGTTACCGTTCTCGTAAGTGGTGGCGTCATCAGCGAAGTTGGAGCCGCCAGCGTACCGCCCGGTTATCAGGAAATCGGTCTCGGTGGAGCCTATCTGTTGCCGGGGCTCCTAGACGCCCACACCCACTTGGACAGCCGGTCGGAGGCAAGGCGCGCCCTGGAGTCTGGAGTAACGACCGTGCGCAGTGCGAGCGTCGGTTCCTATAAAGACGTTGCGCTTCGGGAGTTGGTACGTGAGGGCTACATAGAAGGTCCCGATGTGCTCGCTGCCGGTGTTTTTATCACCCCAGAGCTGGGAGACAGCGTGCTGGCGGACCCAGCTTTGGGGGAGTTCATCGAAGGCGTCAATACTCCAGAAAGCCTCCGGGAGCTTGTTCGCATCAACCTGTCACACGGAGTCGACTTCATCAAAACGAGGGGTACCGAGCGAGCAGGCCTTCCGGACACCGATCCCCGTAAACAGACCTATACCGAGGAGCAACTGCGGGTGATCGTCGAAACGGCTGCGGCACGCGACGTGCCTATCGAGGCACATGCTCATGGGGACGAAGGGGGCCGCGCCGCCGTACTAGCCGGCGTGCGTAGCATCGAGCACGGAACGTACCTATCCGATGAAACGCTTGAGCTGATGAGAGAGCGGGGCACTTTTCTCGTGCCAACCTACCGCACGGTAGTCGATCTGATCGAGCCAGGGGGGGATTACGATGACCCGGTACTTATGGTCCGTGGTATGCACATGCTGCCACGCGTAGCGCAAACGATACGCCGAGCCCGCGAGATCGGTGTCAAGGTGGTCACCGGTGCCGATACCAGCTACGGGCCAATGAGCGTCACTCGTATCTCCCACGAGATCGCTGCCTTTGTGGAACTTGGCATGTCGCCACTTGAGGCAATTCAGAGCGCCACCCTTGTGGCAGCGGAGCTATTTCGCATAGAAAGCCGCACGGGAGCTGTCGAACCTGGTCTCGAAGCGGACCTGATTGTGGTCCAGGGCAACCCACTCGAAGACATAGTTGCCCTACAGGACGTCGTTGTCGTGATTAGCAACGGCCGCGTGGCAATGAACCGGTTGCCATTTGCAATCGAGCGCTAATCGGGACCAAACTGATTCGTCAAGATCAACGTTGGCTGGAGAAATTGGGCTCGAATAGCTAGGTTTTGGAATTCGGCAGATCTTTCTAATCCCTGTAGAATAAGGCTTTGCGACATTGGTGGGCCGCTAGCTCAATTGGAAGAGCAACAGACTCTTAATCTGTAGGTTCTAGGTTCGATCCCTAGGCGGCTCACTACCGATTTTTCCGGTGGTGAGGCGTTGTTCGAGCCGGAATTGAGCACTGTGGCGATCCAGTGCTCCTTGAGTTTTGCGAAAGTGGCGGAATTGGCAGACGCGCTGGCCTTAGGAGCCAGTGGGCTAACGCCCGTGTGGGTTCGAGTCCCACCTTTCGCACCAATCTGACCAACCAGAAATGGAACTTGCAGGATGAATCACGATCAT
>JAYYTT010000288.1:0-12241 GCA_036344375.1 Acidobacteriota bacterium
GGGCAGACCATGAGCCAACGGCGTCGCTGATTTCAGTCACCGATGCCAAATCACTCATTCCCGGGGTCCTATTCCTGCAGTGGCCGATCGATGGATTGCATATTCGCCGCTTTGGCGGCTCAATGAGGACGTTCTAGGCGCACTTGGAGCCACGGAACGATCGTAAGGATGCAACAAAGATACCACAAGAAGCTGCCGAAACTGCGGTTGGGCCAAGACACATGAGTGGCCCTAACAGGGCGCTAGAAGGTGCGAGAAACTGGGCAGAACCTGGTTATTAGATTTCCGATTGGTGTTAAGAGCTTAATGAGAAACCTTAGTTTGTTCTGCGGCCGTAACCATAGGTGTAGGCACCAATGGCGCAACGGAATCTGGTTTGTAGAGGGCGACGAGCGCGCCACCGGTAGCGGCGAGAATGATTCCGAAGACAAACTGCCACCGCACGTTAGCAAGTCCACCGACGGGTGGGTGGAATGCGTATGCTGTGAACGCGTTGACGATTGGCGCCCCAGCAAAAACGATCGACATCACCACGGTCGGTGTGCCCTTGGCTCCAAAGGCCATCAGTACAAAGAACGCACCGGCGGCTCCAACCGCACCGGCGATGAGCGACCAAGTGAGACCTTTAGCCGGAAAGCTCCAAGTCGCGCCGTTTAGTCTAAGCACGAGCAGAGGCGCTACCACTGCGACAAAGAAGTAGGCGATACCGACGAAGAGAAAAGCCTTATAGCGACCATTGACTGGGTCGCCCATAGCGATTTGGCCTGTGTGTAGGAAGACGCCGTAGGTGCCCCATGAAACCATTGTCATCAAGGCAAACCCCAGCCAGGCCCAACCTTCGCTACCTGCGCCCATTACTTTCCTCCTTGGCGTTTCGTTTTCAATCTAAATCGCTGAAAATTACCGTATGAAAAAGTTGTCGATGAAAAGTTGCTACGCAACGATAACTGATTGTTGCTTTGCGTGGGCAAGGGTTTAGAAACGATTCGTGAACACATGAAGACTAAGACCGATTCCGTGCTCTTTACCATTACCCTGGCGCTCACTCTATTAGTGGGCATGGGTTTAGCAGGAGTCCAAGGTGGTAATGGAGTAGCTTTGCGAGCAGCGGCTAGCCGTGGGGAGGCGGAAGTCGTGCGTTCGCTGCTAGAGGGAGGAGCCAGTGTTGACGAAGCTAATGAGTATGGGGCCACGGCGTTGATCCTGGCATCTATGGGTGGACATGCTGATGTTGTCCGTGTGCTGCTGGGAGCAGGTTCTGACCCCGATTTGGCCGATGATTTCTATCGCTTGACGCCTCTCGAATGGGCAGCCGAGAATGCCCATGAAGACGTTATCTCGTTGCTATTTGGCAGTGGCGCTGGCGGTTTCGACCAGTTGCTCTCCAATGCTGTTGACGCAGCTGATACGGACAAGGTCGCTGAGCTGTTGGAGATGCATATACCTTCCTCGGAAGTCTTATCGATGGCTTTGCAGCGTGCTATCGAGACTGGGAACCGTTCACTTGGAGAACTACTAATGAGCTTCGGTGCTGTTCCACCCCCACCGGAGATCCTCAGCCTCAACACCGAAATTCTGCGTCGTTACGAAGGCGTATACATTGATGAAGTTGGTTTCGAGCTTGAGATACGGGCTGACTACGACACCGGGGCTCTTCTTGCACGCCCCACGGGTATGCGTAACTCATTGCGGTTTCTGCCAGTGGAGGAAGTAACGTTCATCTCTGAGCAGTCCGATACGATCTTCATTCGTTTCACGGTGCGAGATAGTCGTGTAGTTAGCATGTCATTCACTCAGAGTGGTGACACTCGCCGGATGACCAAGCGATGAGAATTCAGAAAGAACCAAGGTGGCCGAGGCTGCACGCCTATGTCGTAGCAGGTTTGGTCATGTTCCTGTCTTTCATGGTCGCGCCCGTTGTGCTGGTGTGGTCGAGTGAAGTGGAAGTTGCCCCGTTGACCTCTGGCCCGATACCAAGTGGATTTGTTACGGAGACTCTGGCCTCGAACTGGCCGTCGTTTCGGGGTCCCAGCGGAAATGGCGTTGTAGATGGTGCAGAGTTGCCCGACCGTCTTGATGTTGGTGACGTGGCGAATTTAGCTTGGCGCAAAAAGATTCCCGGTTTTGCTCACGCGAGCCCCATTATCTGGGAGGATCGTGTTTACGTAACCTCTGTGGTTACTAGCGGGCCGCCCCAGCGGTTCATTGCGGAGCTTCCCGATACACCGGAATCGGTGGCCGACAGGTGGCTACACCGCTGGATCGTTATGGCGATCGACAAGCATACCGGTAACGTTTTGTGGGAGCGGATCGCGGCAGAAGCGACGCCTCGCACAGGCAGATTGCGAAAGGGCAGTTTTAATAACTCGACCCCAGCGACCGACGGGCAACACATTGTCGCACTGTTAGGGTCACAGGGGCTATTCTGCTACGACGTTAATGGCAACCTGTTGTGGCACGTGGACCTCGGCGTCTTAGACGCTGGGTGGTTCTTCGACCCGACTTTCCAGTGGGGTATGGCAAGCTCGCCCGTAATCCATGAAGGCAAGGTCATTGTGCAGGCGGACGTCCAAGGAGGAGCGTTTATTGCCAGTTTTGACGTCGCCAATGGAACCGAACTATGGCGTACGGCACGAGATGAAGTGTCTTCGTTCTCAACGCCAGCGGTTATTCGTACCCGTGGAGTGTCCGAGGTGGTTACGAACGGAGGCCGTGCGGTGCGCGCTTACGGTTTAGACAACGGCGAAGCACTGTGGTCGCTGAAGCCGAGCTCCGAGATTGCGGTACCGACGCCAATCTTTGCTCACGGCTTAATCTTCGTCGGTTCGGGATATTTGCCCCAGCAGCCGTTTTACGCCGTTCGTCCGGGCGGCGTCGGAGATATCTCTCTGCCGAGCGGGCAGAGTTCCAGCTCTCAGGTCGTTTGGACGCTTGCCGATGCGGGCCCCCTAATCTCGACGCCGATTGTGGTCAACGATTACTTATTCATAATGCAGCGCGACGGAACTTTGTCCTGCTTCGACGCGGTCACCGGCATTCCGATCTACAGTGAGCGCATCGGTGCCCCCGAGCTTGTCGATGAAACGTCCGAACCTTTGACCAGAGAGCCTCTACCCACATATACAGCTTCTCCTGTGGCTTCCAATGGAAAGCTTTACGTGGTTAGCGACTTAGGCGACATCCACGTCATCGATGCTGGGCCTTTCCTGGAGATCTTGGGCACCTATTCTGTGGGAGAGGGCGTTTTTGCAACTCCAGCAATTTCCGACGGGATGTTACTGGTACGGGGCCTAGACCACCTTTTCGCCTTTTCACGCTAAGGTTGGGTGGTGGCGACCGGTGATCGCCCATGCTAGCGTTTAACTCTGGATCTTGACTGCGGTACCGTAGTCACGCTAGGCGTGCCACCTACTGGCGCTTAGCCGCAAGCCTGCTCAGTAATTCAGGCTCTTTTTTTGGGGAAACTATGGTCGAAGTAAGGCTTAAAGAAGGCGATCGCCTTGAGTGGGCGATTAAGAAATTTCGCCGCGAAGTTCAGCGTGCAGGTATCCTTCGGGACATCCGCCGCCGCCGCTTCTATGTGAAGCCCAGCGAAGCGAAGCGGTTGAAGGCCGCCGCTGCTCGCCGCCGCCGTCGTCGCCAGGTCCAACGTCAGCGTCGTAACGAGTTCTAGCGAAGTGCTGAAGACCTCCTGGGCTAGGATCCCTTGTTCAGGTGGTGAGGAACCTGATGTTCTGCCCTGATTGTGGGGCCGAGTACCGGCCTGAATTCTCCGAATGCGCCGATTGCGGGGTCGGGCTGGTCGTGACCTTGCCTGTGGAAGACGGCCCTGACCCTGACTCGAAGATCGTTGAAGCTTTTCGCACCAGCGATGCGATGCTTTTGCCGATCGTAAAGTCGATCCTTGAGTCAGCTGGTATTGAGTACTTCGTTCAGGGGGACGAGGCGCTTGGCTTGTTTCCTGTAGGAGCGCTTGGTAGTAGCGTCAGTCGTTCTTCATTGGCCGCAGTGGGTGCCATCGTGCACGTCTTCGAACGAGATGTCGAAACCGTCCGCCAATTACTCACCGAGGTCAGTGAAGCAGAAGATATGGGTAGCACCACGAACGAGTAGTTTCCCATCAGTGATCGCTGGCGAAGCCCAAATAGATTGCTCGATCGAATTGACTGCCAGCACCTCGTGCACCGGACCAGCCTTAATCACGAACATGTCCCCATCCTGACTGGCGATCAAGAGTTTGCCATCATAGGCGACCGGAGACGCTGAGAACCGGCCTGGTATGGGGACCCTGGCCCCCTCATAGATAAGCTTGCCAGTTTGGGTGTCGAGACTCGTTAACATTCCGTTGTCGGCTATCAGGTAGAGTTGGTCCCCGTACAGAATATTCGATGGTACGTATGCTGTTCCTTTTTCGTACTCCCACGCAATGGCGTCGGTATTGCTGACTTTCCCTGTGGCGCCAAGATGGACTGCATAAGTTTTTTTACGCTGATAGCCCACTGAGACAAACACAGTCTCGCTGTTAGCGACCGGTGTGGCGATGACGTTGCCTCTTAGCCCCGGTCCTCGCCAGCGTTCAATCCCAGTTGCCGGATCATACGAGATGACTGCCTGAAACCCACTGACCACGAGTTCCATTCCCCGCGGACCATTAACGAGAAGCGGTGTGCTCCACTGGATCCGTGCCATTCGCGGCGTGCGCCAGACTTCGTTGCCAGTTCGCTTGTCGAACGCGACAATGAACGATCCGTCACCATTGTCACGATCCGCGACAATGATGAGGAGGTCGCCGTAGAGTACCGGAGAGCTGCCATCTCCCAGCCCAAAGTTCGGAATCTCGCCAAGGTTTTGGCTCCAGATTAGCGAGCCGTCGAGATCGTAGGCGTACAGTCCTTGGGCCCCAAAATAAGCGTATACGAGCTCGCCGTCGGTAATTGGTGTCGGCGATGCGAACGAACCTCTGCGGTGACTGTCGTCGTAAGGGAGGCCCTCAAAGGCGACATGCTCCCATATGACCGATCCATCGCTGATGGCCAGAGCGATTACCTTGAGCGTGTGGACTCGCTCGGAGCCGATACTGTCTGGGTGGATGTAACGATCACGATTCGCTGGATTGTCGTCATAAAAGCCGTCGCGCATATGAACGACGCGGTGTTTTTCGCCAGCAACTTCTCTCTCAATCGCGGTGGTGAGAAAAACGCGATCATCCCAGACGATTGGAGATGAATGCCCCTTCCCTTCGATCGGAGTCTTCCAGAGCAGGTTGTTATCAGTGCCCCAATTCAGAGGCAGACCAGTCTCGGTCGAAATACCCATACCTGTCGGACCACGCCACTGCGGCCAATTGTCTTCTTCCGTCTCTGGGACGAATGGAATTCCAACAGAGTATTTAGGCGTGGAAGTTACTGGGCTGGTCGTACCCGTCGTGGTCAACAACAGGCTGCCGATTACTGCCACCGCAATTTGTGTTCTTGAGTTGTACAAGGCACTCCGATCGATTCCTGTATCGCCGAACCGTAATTATCCGCGATGTGCCTATATGTCGCGAGTGCTGACTCGCTAGTCAGTCATGAAACTCCGCGAATACTGGCGCATGGTCTGAAGGTTTCTTTCCTTTGCGCTCGTCTCGATCAACCCCGGCGTCAGCTGAGCGGGCAGCGAGCTTATTAGTTGCAAGTATGAAGTCGATCCGCAGACCGTTGTTCTTCGGAAACGCCAGCATCCGGTAGTCCCACCATGAGTAGATCTCTGCCTCTTTGTGGTGGATGCGTAAAGTATCTTGCAAGCCAAGATCGATGAACCGTTTGAACCAAGCATCGAGATCCTTGTTGTAGAGGACGCCACCCCACCAGTCATCATGATTCTTGGCGTCACGCTCGTGGGGGACGATGTTGTAGTCGCCGCAGATTGCCAGCTGGGCAGTACAATCTTGCGCAGCAAGGTAATTCTCGAGTCGTTTGAGCCACTTGATTTTGTAAGCGTACTTTCCACTATCGATCTCCCCTCCGTTGACGACGTATACGGAGATGATTCGCACCCCGTCGATGGTTGCGGCAATCACCCGGGCCTGCGATTCGTCCCCACCATCGCCGAAGCCTGTGGAGACGTCTGTGGGATCGCTTTTCGATAGGATCGCGACTCCGTTGTACGTCTTTTGTCCGTGCACAATCGCCTGATATCCGGCCGCTTCAATAGCTTCGAACGGAAACTGGTCTTCGGTGCACTTGAGTTCTTGCAAGCAGACAACATCCGGTTGTCGGCGCTCCAGCCAGGCAAGGAGCCGTTCCTCTCGGGCGCGGATCGAGTTGAGGTTCCAGGAGGCAAGTAGCATATGTTGATCTTCCGATTTAGGTGGTACCGATTTGAACCGGATGTAGCAGGGTAATTATGGCAGCGAGCTTCTCAAAGCCCAGGTTCGTTCTGTCGGCCCTCGTTCTAGTGTGACCTGGCGTACAAAACCACGTTGATCCCGACAGCGTAGGCGGGGAATGAGAAACGACTGAAGAAATCAAAGTCCTCATTCTCGCGCTCCCAGCCATCAGCGATGTCCGTATTATGCGACATCAGCACCATGATGCGTCCATTCTCATCGCTGATAGCCCGCAGATGCGGGGTTGCGGATTCGCTACCCCGCTCGGAGGTGGTGTATCCACCAGAACGGCGATACCACTGAATCGACGGGATCTGGGGGATCTCGTCGATCGAATAGAGCATCTGCCGGATCGGGTGGTCGACCGGCACATCTAGGATCGGATATTGGCTGGGAGAGAGCACACGGCCAATTTCGAAGCGCCACTGGTCCCACGCCTGCCAGCCCCAGAAGTCATCGACCCAGAGAAAGCCCCCGCGTAGCAGATACTCTCGCAGGCGCTCCACCTCAACGTTGTCGAGACCGACCGTGCCGACGTCGGACATGAAGATGAACGGATACTTGAAAAGTTCTTCATCGTAGAGAGTTACGACGACGTGGTTGGGATAGCTGCCGTCCCAACTGATCGGAGAGGTGGTGAATTCTTCGAGGCGTCGCATAAAGTTCACATCACCCTCGGGATAATCGGTTGTCCATCCGGTACCCAGCGGTTCGCCGCGCACACTCGTGTACTGGATTCGGGCAAAGGCGAAGGAACTATCAATTGGTGCCTTGGGATCGGGATACCGGGCTGGAGTGCGCCGTCCGCCACGACGCCAATATTGTGCGGCGGTTTTAGGCGAGGAAAGCTTAGCAACTGGGGCTATCAGGGCGTCGGTGGCTACATCTTCAATCAGTGGCGTTGATCCAACCAGAGCTTCTTTTATGGTTGGTATATCTCCGAGCACCAGGGTGAATCCGCTGGCGAGAAGAATAAAACATAGCTTTAGGGCCATGATAAGCATCAAAACTAGTCTATCGGTTCGCTACTTTCAGGACACCCAAACCTGCGACCAACTGGGGTTTTGATGGTAGCTTTTTGAGGTGTTCTAAGACTGGGAAAAAGGGAGTCCAACCTGATGAAGCAGCTCGGTTTAGTTTTCACGATAGTTTTTGCCACGGTTGCCATGGCATCCGTGACACTCGATTCCACGGCTGTTTACGCTGTCCAAGGCCAGCGGAGCAACGTTGCTGACGATTCCAAACCCCTCCCGCTTGAGGAAAGTCGTACGTTTCACCTTGAGACTGACGAGGCGTCGTGGATTTCACTCGACGTCAGCCCGGACGGGGAATGGATCGTCTTCGATGTTCTCGGAGATTTGTACTTACTGCCGTTCTCCGGTGGTGAGGCGCAGCGCATCACTTCAGGTATGGAGTTTGACTCGCAGCCGAGGTTTTCTCCAGACGGTCGCCTAGTGCTATTCATTTCGGATGAACAGGGGGGAGAAAACCTGCACATCCTCGACCTGGACGAACAGGACGAGGAGGGCGAGTACGCGATCCGCGCACTGACTAAGGGGCGTGACAATTCCTATTCTTCGCCAGAATGGGTCCCTGATGGCGAATACGTGGTTGCTTCGAAGTCCTTCGGCCGTCGCGGCAAACTCTGGATGTGGCACGTCGACGGTGGCTCGGGCATCCAGCTGATCGAAGAGCCGGCTGCGGTCAAAACGATTGGCGCTGCCTTCGGGCCGGACGATCGCTATATCTGGTTTGCTCGTCGCAGCGGTGACTGGGACTACAACGCCATATTTCCTCAGTATCAGATCTTTTACTACGACCGTGAAACAGGGGAGCAAGTAACACGCACGTCGCGCTATGGTTCAGCGGTTCGCCCCACGTTGTCGCCTGACGGCAAGTGGCTTGCCTACGCGAGCCGCTTTGAGACCGAGACCGGCCTACGGCTGCGGGACCTTGAAACTGGGGATGAACGATGGTTGATGTATCCCGTACAGCGTGACGACCAGGAAGCGATGGCGACTCGTGACGCCTTCCCGGGGATGTCGTTCACGCCCGACTCCACTGCGGTGCTCACCACTTACGACGGCAAGATCTGGCGTGTTCCGATCGATGGATCTGGTCCTTCGATAATTCCGTTCCATGTCGAGGCCGACGTTTCGTATGGTCCCGAAGTCTTTTTCGAGTACCCGGTTTCTGACGATCCTACGTTTGCAATTACACAAATTCGGGACGCTGTGCCATCTCCCGATGACACCAAACTAGCCTTCGTCGGCCTCGACCACCTGTATGTCATGGACTGGCCAAATGGGGAACCGCGTCGTGTCACCGGCAACTCGGGTGATGTGATCGAAGCGCAGCCCACCTGGTCTCCCGACAGCCGGTCAATTGCATACGTGACTTGGTCATTCGAAGAGAAAGGCGCTATTTACCAGGCAGCGGTGGACGGTGGAGACCCGGTCAAGCTGACGACTCAGAGTGGCATTTTTCAGAACCCAATATGGTCCCCCGACGGTGACCGAATCGTAGCGATTCGTGGTCCAGCCACCAACTTCGAGGATGCCACGGGCACGCGCGCCTTCGGCGCGTCGGTCGATTTGGTATGGATCCCGGCGACTGGTGGGGCTTGGGAGCTGATCGCGCCGACCGAAGGGCGTACCAACCCCCATTTCGGTTCTGATGCAGAGCGTATTTACCTGAACGGAGGCGGAGAACTGATCTCAATCCGGTGGGATGGCACGGATCAGAAGTCGCACTTGACGGTACGTGGTAAGGCAGCCCCTGGCTCAGAAAATGCCCCCCGCGCCGGGTGGATTCGGATGGCACCCGTTGGTAGTAAGGCTCTTGCCCAAGTTGGTGACGACCTTTACGTGGTGACGGTGCCGCGGGTTGGTGGCGAAACACCGTCTGTGTCGGTCGCCAATCCTGCCAATGCTGTTGTACCAGTGCGGCGCCTGACCGATATTGGTGCCCAATTCCCTTCTTGGGGGCACGATGGCAACACGGTGCAATGGTCAATCGGTAACGCCCACTTTGTCTACGACCTCGCAGCCGCCCAAGCAGCGGAATTGGAGGCTGAGGCATTGGCCGAGGAGGAATCCGAAACGGCTGATGAAGTACTGGACGAAGAGGCCGAGCAAGAGGAAGAAGAGCCCGCCTACAGGCCTTTTGAGGAACGCATCATCGTTGAGGTGGAGCGTGATATCCCAACTGGTACCGTGGCGCTGAGAGGCGCTACCGTTATCACGATGCGGGGTGACGAAATCATTCCAAATGCCGACATCGTGGTGGAAAACAACCGTATCGTGGCCGTCGGTCAGCGAGGCCAGGTCGACATTCCCGCCGGTGCCGATGAGGTAGATGTTTCGGGCAAGACAATCGGGCCGGGCTTTGTCGATACGCATGCGCATATGCGTCCAGCATGGGGATTGCACAAGAGCCAGGCGTGGATGTTCCTTGCGAACCTTGCTTACGGCGTAACCACGACCCGTGACCCGCAGACGGCTACCACCGATGTGCTCACGTACGCTGACCGGGTTACCGCCGGGATGACCCTCGGGCCGCGGATCTACTCGACGGGTCCCGGGGTGTTTTCCGGCGAGGGCATCCGCAGCCAGGAACATGCCTCCGACGTGCTTAAACGTTACAGCGAGTACTACCGGACCCAGACAATCAAAATGTATATGGCCGGTAATCGCCAGCAGCGTCAGTGGATTATCACCGCAGCACGCGAGCAGGAGCTAATGCCTACCACCGAGGGTGGCCTCGACTTCAAGTACAACCTTGAAATGATGATTGACGGTTACCCGGGACAGGAGCATTCATTGCCGATCACGCCGCTATACAAAGACGTAGTCGAATTTGTTGCTCATACCGGGATGTTTTACACACCTACGATGCTGGTCGCCTATGGTGGGCCGTGGGCAGAGAATTACTTTTACGCGCGTGAGAATGTCTACCACGACGAGAAGTTGCAAAGTTTCACCCCCTATGAAGAACTTGCTGGCAAGGCGCGTCGCCGCGGCGCCGGCTGGTTCATGGAAGAGGAGTACAATTTTCCTCGTCTTGCCAAAGTCGTCTCTGACATTGTCAACGCCGGTGGAAAGGCCGGCGTTGGCAGCCATGGTCAGCTACAGGGCCTTGGTTACCACTGGGAGCTATGGGCCATGCAGTCGGGTGGTCTGACGGAGCATCAGGCTCTGAGGGTGGCAACGTTGTTTGGTGCTGAGGCCATAGGTGTGCAAAACGACGTCGGTTCCATTGAACCCGGTAAGCTAGCCGATTTGGTGATCTTCGAGCAGAGCCCGCTTGATGGTATGCGCAATACCAACACGATCCAGATGGTGATGAAAAACGGCCGCTTGTACGACGGCGACTCTCTCGAAGAGATTTGGCCGCGGCAGCGTGAGTTGGGCCCAGTTTATGGACTCGGTGATCGGCCGGTGAGGAGCGGTGGTGGATCGTAGCAAGTCAGTAACATCATCCGCTGTTGTGCCATTTGCAATCTACTTGATGGCGTTGCCCGTGATCGTTGTTTTATTGCCTTGGTTCGCATGTGCTGCTCCTGTGCCCCAAGGCAGGGTGAGCTTGGTCGGAGACCATGCAATCGAATTTCCGGCTACGGTTAGCGTCGCAGCGTTCGATGGCGAATTCGACATGGCCAGCTACCATTTCTTGGTATGGGTAGACGGCCGTGCTTCTGACCGTGCGCTGCTAACGGCCCATGTCAGTGACATCGAAGTGCTCGACGCGCTCGAGGGATTCGGTGCCATGCCGGGTAATGCTGTGGGAATCGAGGCCTGGGACAACCGGTATAGTCGCGAATCATCAGCCGCGGACACTGTTATCGAGGGCCCGCAGGCAAAGATTACGGTGCATGTTCCGGGCCGCGATAAACCCTTGTCTCTCGACGATATATTGATCGATCCCGGGGGCCGCGGCTTTGATATGCGCTTCGGTGGGCACCGCGACAATATTCCCAAATGGTTGTCGGGCTGTGTTGTGTGCTTGTATTCATGCCCGGGAAGCAAAATCGGCAACGCTGCCTACACGGTGCGCGACCATGTCGATGAGAAGACCCATTTCGGCGTGCGCCCTGGCGTCTTGCCCGACGATGGCACCGAGGTCACGGTTAGGATTGAGCTTCTCGACCCAAGTGGCTGATCGGCGCGTCTTGCCACATTTCTAGTTGAGCAGAAGCTGTGTTTTCTGTTCCCTAGATGGCACCGGTTCGTCTCTTCTCTAGCAAAAGGCAGGCAAAACCTGGGAGGAAGGCGACGAACCAGGACGCGAAGTTCAGCACATAGTCTGGGTTCTTGGTCTGTCCACCGAGCCAGATCGGATAGACGGCTAGGTAAAACGCCGCTCCGGAAAGGAGTGCGGCCGCAGTACCCCGGCCAAAAGTCACCGAGAGAGCCTCGGTAGAGTCTTGGATCCAACGATTCAAAAAGGCAGTCAAGACCCAGAGACCCATCCAGGCAACAAGCATCGCCCACCAGCCGATCAAAGGAAACATTGCGTAGAATGCGGCGGCCCCACCCAGACCGGCCAATAGCTCGCCGATGGCTGCAACTGTCAGCAGCCGACCGTAGTCGGAGACATCCCGGTCACGCGTCGTTAGGGCGGCGAGCACAAGGCCTAGGGCCATGAACAATAGGGCCCCGTGGATGAGACCGAAAATGGCACGATGTTCTAGTTCCCACAGAGCCCAGATGAGGTCGGCGAGGGTGCTGGCTGCGGCCAGTAGAAGCGCTGCAATCAGCGTGTTGGCAACACCCGTAAAGTTTCGCATGGTGCCGAAAGTATCTCTGTTTCCTCCTGTGAGTACCAGCTGCAGTGCGGATTGGGCCAGAATAGATTTCAGCCTAGTTAGGC
>JAYYTT010000289.1:0-2211 GCA_036344375.1 Acidobacteriota bacterium
GCCGCGGCTGCCGTGGGTGACATTCCCTTCCGGGTACCCACAATTGATATTCATCCGGTCGGAGCGGGGGGCGGTGCGATTGCCGCCCCCGACGAGGGTGGTTCGCTACGGGTTGGTCCACGCAGCGCCGGTGCGCAACCGGGCCCCATCGCTTATGGTCGGGGTGGCACCGAGGTTACGGTGACCGATGCGAACCTTGTGCTTGGCAGATTGTCCGCAAAACATTTTTTGGGTGGCACCGCTACGCTTGAACTTGAGGCAGCGCGTGATGGTGTTGCTCGGCTGGCAGCTGATCTTGGTCTTACCGACGTCGAAGCTGCCTTCGGCGTCCTCCGAGTGGCCAATGCAACTATGGAACGTGCCATCCGGATAATTTCACTAGAGCGCGGCCACGACCCAGCGGATTTCACCCTGGTTTGCTTTGGTGGTGCCGGTGGTATGCATGCTGCTGACCTAGCCTGCAATCTCGGTATTCCGCGTGTCTTGGTGCCAAGATCTGCGGGGATCCTTTCGGCTCTTGGCATGCTGCTTGCTGACTACGTCCGGGACTACTCTCGTACATTGCTTGTACCGACCCACGAGCTTGTTTCCGACACTCTTGAATCAGCTCTTAGGAACCTCGAGACAAACGCTGTAGCTGATTTCGCCTCAGAAGGTGGTGATGAGTCCGACCTTATGTTGGAACGAACACTTGACGTGCGTTACAGAGGTCAGGGATTTGAGATTGCAGTTCCGTTCGGCAATGCGTTTGTTGAGACATTTCACGAGGCGCACTCTCGTCGTTACGGTTATTCTGACAGTTCGCGCGATACTGAAGTAGTAAACGTTCGCGTGCGTGCTGTCGCGAAGCGCGCCCGCGTCGATTTGGCACGGGCCGATCTCGAAGGTCCTGATGCTTCCGCTGCTGTTATTGCTGATCAAGTTATGCTCGGTTTGGAAGGGGAGGAGTCAGCGAAGCTTCTTGATCGTGAACAGCTACGTCCAGGAAATGAATTTGTAGGACCAAGTTTAGTTGTTGAATACAGTACGACGACCGTTGTCCCGATTGGTTTCACCTGTCGTGTCGACGAATGGTTGAACCTGATTCTTGAGCCTGGAGTTGGAAAATGAGCGCCTGGGACCCGATCCGGTTAGAGGTATTTCGCAACCTTTTTTATTCGGTGGCCGAGGAAATGGGAGTGGCGCTTTGTCGCACCTCCTTCTCACCCAACATCAAAGAGCGTCGTGACTATTCCTGTGCTGTGTTCGATGGGCAGGGCAGGATGGTTGCTCAAGGCGAACACATGCCTGTCCATCTAGGATCCATGCCGCTGTCAGTTGAAGCTGCTATCGAGCACACGGAAATGTGCCCTGGGGACATGGTAGTGCTTAACGACCCGTTTAAAGGGGGCACGCACCTGCCAGACATAACGCTAGTGGAGCCCGTGTTCCTGGACGGACCTGATGAACCGAGCTACTACGTTGCTAACCGGGCTCACCACTCAGATGTAGGGGGTATGACGCCAGGATCGATGCCAATTGCCCGCTCGATCTATCAAGAAGGTATCCGTATTCCACCGATTCACTTGCTTCGCGGTGGTGAGGTCGTTGAGGATGTTATGGCGATGATTTTGGCGAATGTCCGCACGCCCATAGAGCGTGAGGGAGATTTGACCGCTCAAATTGCCTCAAACCGGACAGGGGCCCGCCGATTAGTTGACCTTTCCCAAAAGTACGGTGCCCCTATGGTTACCGATTACATGGGCCATTTGCAGGACTACGCCGAACGTATGACACGGGAAGCTATCCGCCAGATTCCCGACGGCAGCTATCGCTTCAAAGACAACATGGACGATGACGGGTTGAGTCTGGACCCAGTGCCCATAGTTGTGAAGCTTGTCGTGGAAGGGACTCAAGCGCGGATCGATTTCACCGGCACTGCGCCCCAAGTCGATGGCAGCATCAATGCAATTTATGCGATCACGTTGTCGGCTGTGATGTATTGCTTCCGGGTAATTGTTCCTTTCGCGGTGCCGTCCAATCACGGCACAATACGTCCGCTTGACGTTGTGGCTCCTGAAGGTAGCTTGCTGAATGCTCGTGTTCCTGCGGCGGTGTGTGGCGGTAACGTGGAGACATCTCAACGTATTGTCGATGTTGTTTTAGGAGCCCTTGCTCAAGCGATTCCTGGCCGGATTCCGGCCGCTAGTTACGGAACCATGAGCAACCTGA
>JAYYTT010000290.1:0-2924 GCA_036344375.1 Acidobacteriota bacterium
GCTTGCTCAAGTGCTGCTTTCATGATGTCGGGGCGAAGGCCGAAGAACTTGATGCCATGGGCGTTGATGTCGGCAATCTCGTTGACCCAGTCGCGTGCTTGCTGTGGCGTAAAAATGGGCTCGTCCCATCCCTGGCCGAATGTCGCCGAAGGTAGCAGGCGTGGCGATGTGATCTCATTGGCTTCCGAGCGCCGCCTGTGCTCGAGCATCCAGCCAATACCGTTGCCACTGCCCGGATCCGCGCTGGTCGTTATGCCGTGACCCATCCACAGCTTCAACACATACTCCGCCGGTGTGCCTTGCTCCCTGCCCCCGAGGTGGCCATGCAGATCGATGAATCCAGGCAGGACAAAATGTCCCTCCAAGTCGAGAACACGATCACCAGGGAGCACTTCCGGGCGCCGGTTTGGATTGATTGCTACATCGGGGGCACCTACGCTGACGATGTTCACAATGCGGTCGTCTTCAACAACGATATCGACTGGCCCGAACGGGGGAGCCCCGGTGCCGTCGATGAGAGTTGCGCCGCGTAGGATCAACCGTTCGAATGGACCTTCTCCCTCTCCAGCAGGCCGATTCGGGGCCTCCTGAACTTGTGCCATCCCAAACGCTGGGGTGAATGAAGCGATGCTAAGAACTGCTGCGACGACCAGAAACGTCGAGATAAAGTGAGTTCGATGCATGGTTAATTCTCCTGTGGGGTGTGGACTGGAGTAAGGTTGTCGAGCAAATTGGCTAGAGTGCATTTTTGGCATCGATTTCCAAGTACAACCGGACCCGAATCGTGCTCCCCTGTTAGGGGCAAGATTTTCAAGGATTCGCTGAGTTTGGTGTCTACCACAACATCACCATTGGTTTGCTCGGATGGGATGATACTCGTTTATTTACTGGAATACGGTGTGTCACGAATCAACATTCATCGCCTGGGTTGACGGTGACGCCGCCGGGCGTCACGCTTCGATTTCATTTCAATAAGATCCTCAATATCTGTCAAATACGAGAGGGAAGATGGGAAAAGCCCTGAAAGGTGTCCGCATTCTCGACATGACGCATGTCCAGTCGGGACCGACGTGCACGCAAATTCTCGCGTGGTTCGGTGCCGATGTCATCAAAATCGAGCGGCCTGGCGCCGGGGACGCGACGCGCAGCCAGTTACGCGACATTCCGGATGTGGACAGCCTGTATTTCACAATGCTGAATGCCAACAAACGCAGCATCACGCTCAATCCTAAGACTGAGGTGGGTAACAAGATCTTTGCCAAGTTGATCGAGGAATGTGACGTGATGGTGGAAAACTTTGCTCCTGGCGCCATAGATCGGATGGGTTTTCCATGGGAGAAAATCCAGGAAATCAACCCGCGTATGATCTATGCGTCGATCAAAGGTTTCGGTCCCGGGCCCTATGAGGACTGCAAGGTGTACGAGAATGTTGCCCAGTGTACCGGTGGGGCTGCATCGACAACGGGGGAACTGGAGGGTTTCCCTATGGTGACGGGTGCCCAGATTGGTGACTCGGGAACCGGGATGCACCTGGTGGCCGGTATCTTGGCAGCCTTATTCCACCGTGAAAAAAGCGGAAAAGGTCAGCGTGTCGTATGTGCTATGCAAGACGCGGTGTTAAATCTCTGCCGGGTAAAGTTGCGTGACCAACAACGACTCGCCCATGGCCCATTAAAGGAATACCCGCAGTATCCTAACGGAGAGTTTGGGGAAGCTGTGCCGCGGGCTGGCAACGCTTCGGGGGGTGGTCACCCCGGCTGGATCGTGAAGTGCAAAGGGTGGGAGACCGATCCAGACGCCTACATTTACGTCATCCTCCAGGCGATGGCGTTCGAAGCGCTCGCCAGAGTCATCGGCCACGAAGATTGGCTGGAAGATCCTGATTTCAACACGCCTGATGCACGCTTACCGCGGCTGATGGAAGTGTACGGTGAGATCGAGAAATGGACTATGACCAAAGACAAAATGGAGGTCATGGACACTCTGAATCCTTTGAACGTCCCGTGTGGCCCGATTTTGTCGATGAAGGAACTGGCAGAGGAGCAGGGGTTGCGTGCTACCGAGACGGTTGTTGAAGTAGACCATCCGGAACGCGGCAAGTATTTGACGGTTGGCAATCCCATCAAGCTGTCGGATTCACCAGCTGACGTTGACCGCGCGCCGCTCCTGGGTGAGCACACTGAAGAAATTCTCAAAACAATTATTGGTCTTGATGACCAGGAAATCGACGCTGCACGTGAACAGGGTGCAATCTAATATGCGCACGACCCGACGGTGGTGGATGTTCTCAAGGATGAAACGTGAAGTATAACGTTCTCATTTTGGGAGCCTCCTACGGCTCGTTGTTCGGTACGAAACTCCTGCTGGCTGGCCATTCGGTGACACTGGTATGCACTCTTCCCACGGCAGAGTTGATTAGCCGTGAAGGTACGGTTGTCCGCTTCCCGATTCGAGGCCGGGACACTTCGGTTGAAATACGCTCTCAGGGACTCGCTGGCGAGCTTTCGGCCAGCATACCGGAGACCGTCGATCCAGCCGCTTTCGACCTAGTTGTATTAGGAATGCAGGAAGCTCAGTATGGTGCCGGTGGTGTTCGTGAGCTAATGGATCGCGTGGCGGCAGCGCGTGTGCCAAGCCTGGCGATTATGAACATGCCACCGTTGTCTTACCTTGAGCGGATCGTGGGGCTTTCGACCAGCCCGCTAGCACGGTGCTTCACCGATCCCAAAGTATGGGAGGGTTTCGATCCCGGACTGGTAACGCTGGCGAGCCCTGATCCTCAGGCGTACCGTCTGCCGGACGAACCGAAAAATGTTCTGCAGGTGGGTTTGCCGACCAACTTTAAGACTGCACGTTTCGAAGCTGACACACACACAATGATGCTTTCGAATCTTGAGGCTGACATCCAGGGTGCGCGATTCGAT
>JAYYTT010000291.1:0-2250 GCA_036344375.1 Acidobacteriota bacterium
ACTGCGGCATATTGCTTTTCGACCGTTCGAGCGGCGAACTGGTGTGCGAGTGCGGCGTGGGCTTTATCATGCCTTGCCAAAGCCATGATGCCAGAGGTTCCCTTGTCGAGACGATGCACTATCCCTGGGCGATCGCTGCCACCGCACTGTGAAAGAGTTTTCCCATAGCGGTGTAGTAAGCCATTGACCAACGTTTCTTTGTGTCGTCCCGCGCCCCTGTGTACCACGAGCCCTGCAGGCTTGTTGATGACGGCGAGATCATCGTCTTCATAGATGACGTCAAGGTCGAGAGCTTGTGGCCGAGGCTCATCAGAAGGGGTCTTTCTAGGCAGCAAAACGGTGATTTGTTGGCCCCCTTCGACTGACAAACTTGGTTTTGCTGCCGGCACTGTGTCGATAGCGACATAGCCGTTAGCAATGAGGCGCTGAATCTCGGAACGGGAGAGATCCGGCAACAGAGCGGCAAGGACACGATCAATACGCTGATGGGTGAGGTGGTCCGGTACGGTCACTCGGTGGTTGGGACCATTGTTCGGCAGCTTTGGCTGCATCGATTGTCGCTCAGCGATCAGGACGTGCTCTCGGCCGGATCCATTGGCTCGTGTTTACCCTTCAAACGGGCCAGCATGCCGAGGGCGATAGTGACCCCCACGATGGCAATGAATTGGGAGGTCGATAGTGCCCCGCCGAATAAGAAGCCCCGTGGGTCAGCCCGCAAGAATTCATGGAAGAAGCGGGCCGTGGCGTAGGCGAGCACGTATGACCAGAAGATCTGTCCGGCGTATTGCTTGCGACGGAGCATCCAAATCAAGAAGCCTCCGAGCAGAAGGTTTGTAGTAGCTTCGTACAGCTGCGTCGGGTGGAGTGGGATGTTCAAAGGTACGCCAACCAGAGAACCGCTGTACGTGTCCGTGAAAGTGACACCCCATGGCAGGTCCGTAGCAATTCCGTAGCAACAGCCGGCTGCGAAACAGCCCAGACGACCAATACCATGGCCGATCGCCACAGCAGGTGCGCTGATGTCGGCAACTTTCCATACGACTAGCTGGTAGCGACGGGTATACCAAAAAGTAGCCAAAATGGCGGCGGCGAAACCACCGTAGAAAACGCCTCCTGCCTGCAGCAAGCTCATGCCCATCTGTGCGAGGGCGCCAATGTACGCACTAGTTGAGCCGAGGAAGCCGAGGGCTTGACCTACTGCGCCTCCACCTTCTATTACAAGTGCTCGGAACTGTCTCGAATAGACTTCCCAGTCAACCACTAACAAGAGGATCTTCGCCCCAACTAGCGCGGCGAGAATGATGTAGACACCCATGTCGACGATCACGTCCCCATCAATCTCTTCCCGTTGTGCTAATCGTCGTGCCACCAAGATGGCTATGAGGAACGAGAAGACAAGTAGTACACCATACGTGTGGATAGTGATCGGCCCTAAGACCGGGATCGGTAATTCAAACAGGGTAGGAAACATTGACTAGCCTCGGATTGTTTCTGCTAATTCAACGGAGCCATGTCATCGGCAGCCGTTTTCTCCACGGGATTATTGTCTGCCGATAAGTTGTCGCATTCTTCACTGGGCGTTTCGCTCATCGTGAGCGAAGCTTTTTCGACTTCGCCTTGTTGAGCCATGACGATGAACAAGGATATCGCGCCAACGGTAATTGCCATATCGGCGACGTTAAAGGATGGCCAATGGTAACGCCCCCAGTGCACGTCAATGAAGTCGACGACATAGTGGAGACGTAGCCGGTCGATTAGGTTACCCAACGCACCACCGAGAATGAGGCCGAATGTAGCCATGACCCGGGGTTCGTGCCAACTCTGGCGAGCGTAGGTCCAAATTAAACCGATAGCCAACACTGACACACCAATCAGTCCCGCCCGAACGGGAGCCACCGGTGCATCCGCAAGCAAACCGAAGGCAGCCCCTGTGTTCCTTACATGTGTTAGCGCAAGAAAGTTGTCGATTAAGTCGATACGGATCTGGAAGGGAATCCAGGCGCTCACCATAAACTTGGTAATTTGATCAAGAATCAGAACGGCTCCTGCGATGAGCAATACCCCCGTACGGTCGCGCATTCCTGTGTCATTCCCCGACGTTAAGCTTAAATGTGAGTTACTGAAGCTTCAGCAAGGCGCTGTGGTACTGCATGGCCGTTGCGGTGGTCACATCGTTTCCAAGATCTTCTGAAACGAGACGGGCAAGACATCAGCTCGTAAAATTAGAATAGGCTCGTATACATGCAGACA
>JAYYTT010000292.1:0-2400 GCA_036344375.1 Acidobacteriota bacterium
TAGGGATGTCTGCATTTGTCCACCCGTTTTCACCGAAGTGAATCGGTGCGTCAAGATGGGTGCCCAGGTGTTCGGGGGAGCTGAAGGCTGCCGACGCATACCAGTAACCACCTTCACTCATGCCCCAATTGAGTTGTTGGTGTTCGAACCTGGATCCGGTTGGCCAATAGAGAGAGTCGGGACTTAATGGGTAGGTAAGGTCAATCAGTTTGGCCTCTCCCGGCATCAATAGCTCATTGGGAGTTTCTTCAAGCTTGAGTGATGCGGAGGGCTCCGCAGCCGGGGCACAGGCGCCGACAGAGCTCGCAAGGAAGATGATTAATGCCATTAGGAGAGTATGTAGATTAGGGAGGGAGTAATTCATGTGTGGTCCTCCTGGTGTTTGATGGTGAACTGTTTAGCGTGATGTTCAGGGGAATGAGAGTGCACTATGGAGATTTTCATCGCCACTGTGGGAGCAGGGCTCAAGGACAGCATTCTTTGACATTTATTTGATTGCAGTGAGTGCAAGGTTGTTTGAGTGATTCATGGCCTTTACGTTTAGCTGCACCACGTGTTCCTGAGGCAGAGTGTCGAGGCCGTGGCACGATTAGGTATCCAAAAAAGAGAGGGCGCGACCAAAATCGATGATGCGAGTCAAAAATAACAAGGGGCACCGAGGCCGCCGTTTTATTGCACCGCTGGCGATTGGAATCTTCGTGTCAGCCACAGTGGGGCTGGGTGCCACTAATACGGAGCAAGCCCCGGTCCTTGTGCGGGTATTGATGGAAACGGAATTAGGAGAGATCGAAATCGAGCTCAATACTATGAACGCTCCTGTAACCACCGCGAACTTTCTTCGCTATCTCGATGCCGGCTATTACACGGGTGGTCGTTTTCACCGTTCGGTAAGGTTGGATAACCAGGTTCGAGATGACGTGCTGATCGAAGTCATTCAAGCAGGTACAAACCCTGAGTTTGGACGGGAAGGATTCCCAGCCATTGCGCTTGAGCGTACCCGTGACACTGGGTTGAAACACGTAGATGGCACCCTGTCGATGGCCCGCGGTGGACCGGATACCGCAAGGGCTAGCTTCTTTATCTGTATCGGTGACCAGCCATCGCTAGACTTCGGTGGCGACCGAAACGCTGATGGCCAGGGATTTGCTGCCTTTGGCCGTGTGGTTCGCGGTATGGAAGTGGTTAGGCAGATCCACCAGTCACCTACACTTGAGAGGGAGAACTTGGCCCCGCCCATCGTCATTTCCCAAATGAGGCGGATCCAGTAAGGGGTTCGCGGTTAAATACCCATCACCTTATTTGATGTCAGTCTCTGTCGTCCTCGACGAGACGGACCTCATCTGGAGCGTTCGGCACAACGCAAAGAAATTCAAATGGCGCTTCGAGGACGTTGTACCAATGAGGGGCCCCGGCCGGGATAAATACGGTGTCATCGGCGCTCACTTCGTATTCCTCGCCGGCGATTCCCACTTGAGCACGGCCACGCAGCACGTATTGCTCGTGCTCGACAGCGTTAGTGTGAGCTGGCATTCCGCTCCCCACCTCGTCCATCAAAATGCGGCGCATGACGAAGTTAGGTGCCCCGTCAGTAGGTCCAACGAGAACCTGGATGCGGGTGGCACGGGCACCGTTGAGAGTCTCGGTATCCACGTCGGCGGATTTCTTCACGGCTCCGGTATATGTGCTTCCCTGAACAGCTGACTCACTCATCGGCTTTTCCTTGCTTCGTCTCACGTCCAGCCTTTTGGTCTTGGCCATCCGGCGAATCGACGACAGCACCAGGTGCTTCGGACAAACCCTTGGTTGCCAGCGTTGCCGGCATTGAGCGAATGTACAGGTCTCTTGTGGCGTAGGGAATCTCGATACCAAGGCGGTCAAATTCGTCTTTAACCCGGTCCGTAATTTCATCACCTATCGCACGCCTCTGCCGTGCGTTGGCGATCCAAACTCGTAGCTGGAGGTCGATGGCGGATTCACCAAAGTTGCGGATAATAATTTGCGGCTCTGGGGAACTCAGCACACCGTCAACCTCCAAAGCTACGTCACGAACGATCTCTTTGGCCCTGTTCTGGTTAGCGTCATAGGCAATCGAGATCGGAATCCGCAACCGGATGTTGTCCCCCGACGCGGTGTAGTTGACAATGTCCCGGCGCATAATTTCGTTGTTGGGGATCACGAATATTAAGTTGTCGGGGTTACGGATTTTCGTGGCGCGCAGGCCGATCTCAATGACGTCTCCCCAGGTTCCGGTACCGCGTGGTGTCGTCCATAGTTCGATTCGATCCCCAACGTGAAACGGGCGGTCCACGATCAGCAGCACGCCGGCGATCAGGTTGGACAGTGTGTCTTTGGCAGCGAAGCCAATGGCTACTCCGAGGACGCTAGCACCAGCAACGAACG
>JAYYTT010000293.1:0-5975 GCA_036344375.1 Acidobacteriota bacterium
ATTTTTGGGTCTCTGACGAAGCGCCACGCATGATCGCGGTCAGCATCCGCGATGCTAATCCATACTACGACACCTCGTACTCAGTGAACTCAGTGAACGTCGGCCCCTACGGGGACGCAATCCACAACGAACTGATCCCCTACCTCGAGGAACAATTTCGGATGATCCCCGAAACCTGGGCGCGCGTCCTGTCGGGTGGCTCGACAGGAGGCTGGGAGGCTCTCGCCATGCAGATCTTCTATCCCGATGTCTACGGCGGCACCTGGGGATGGTGTCCTGATCCAGTGGATTTCAACTACTACCAGATCGTCAACGTGTACGAGGACACCAACGCGTACTTCACCGAGTACGACTGGTTGAAGGTGGAGCGGCCCAACGCGAGGCGACCCGACGGCAACGTGCGTTCGACGGTTCGCATGGAGAACCTCTACGAATTTGCTGTCGGACCTGATAGCCGCTCCGGTGGCCAGTGGGCAATCTGGGAGGCGGTCTACGGGCCGCTGGGGGACAACGGCTACCCGGCTCGCATCTGGGATCCGCTGACCGGTGAGATCAATGGCGCGGTGGCAAAATACTGGCTGGAGAACTTCGACCTGCACAACTATTTGCGGAAGAACTGGTCGAGCGTCGGCGAATTGCTACGCGGCAAGATTCACGTCGCCACAGGCGAGATGGACACCTACTATCTCGAAGAGGCCGTCTACTTGCTTGAGGAGTTTCTGACGACCGTCGACAATCCCCCGGCCGAAGCAAGCTTCGAGTACGGCCGCCGCAAGCCACACTGCTGGATCGGTTACAGCCCTGACCGCGACGGCGAGGACCTCAGAACTGTCGAATTTCTCCGCATCGCTGCTGATCACCTTCGAGCCAACCAGCCAGCCGGAACCGCGCACACAGCCTGGTACCGGTAGTAAAGGCTAAAGACTTCCCAGAGTGCCTGCCGATCCCTTACTAGCCACCACGCTCGGCAGCCCACTCTTCCATAAGCCCGACAATTCGACGCCATTCGCGGTTCAAATAACTGAGCGAATTGATATCGGCGAAATCGATACGCCGCCGATTGGCTGTCTCGCCGCTTCGCGCATCGACCAACCTCAACACCCCACTTAACCGCCGACGCGATCCGTTCAGAGTATCGGTAAGAGTTTCGATTTCGAACATCATGATGTACTGGGCTGATTCCTGACGTTGCACCAGACCGAACGCGGCAGACTCCGACAACGTTTCTCGCGCTATCTGTTGAAAACTAAACAGATCAGCGGCCGCCTGGGCGAGAATCGCCTTGGCGCCCATGCGGCTTCCGTCGCGGTCGAATACAGAAGTATCGAATCCGCCAACAAAGACACGCGCCGCACCCAGTTGATCGTCGAGGTCATCGGGCGCCCTCGACATATTCCGGAGGCCAGCAAACGCATCGCTCATGTCAAGGCCTGCCTGGTGAGCCTTGATAGCGTGCTCCCAAGAGGCCTCCAGGTCACCAATGTCGGCCGACGCCATCGAAGCGTAGCGATGAGCCTCGCCCCAGCCCGGATTGAGCTCGCTGGCTCGGACAAAATAGTCGCGGGCTTCAGCAAACCGCTTCAGCTGCCCAAGGGCAACGCCACCGAAGTACCAAGCGTCTGCCACGTTTTCGTCCACGACGATCACTCGCTCAATCTCGGCGAGTGCCTCGGTGGACTTGCCTTCACGGAGGAGTTGTTCCGCCGTCGCCATGCTCAGCAAGTGAGGCTCCGTCACTTGCTGCTGAGAAACGAGCGGAAATGCAAGGACCGGCGCGACGAAAACAAACACAAACAAACCGATCCTGCCCAAGGACGCCCCTGGCTGCGACAACCTCATAAATTTAGCGAAGTTGTTCCGCAGCCCACTCTTCCATGATGCTCAGGATGCGGTCGAAGTCACGGATTAAATCACCATCTGAACCGATGTCCGAGAACGTGACACGGCGGCGGTAGTCTTCCTCGCCGCTCTGGACGTCGACCAGCTTCAGGTAACCACGCGTTCTACGACGAGTGTTGTCGGCCATGTCGTCGACCTCAAGCTGCAGGATGTACTTCGCTTGCTCGGGCCGTGCGACAAGACCGAACGCTGGCGAATTCGCGAACGCTTTCTTGGCCGCCCTGCCCCAACGTGCAATATCAGGAGCGGCTTCGCTCAAGACGCGCGCGGCGCTGGCGCCGTCCGAGGCCCTACCACTGGCGCTGCCCCCTGCTGTTGCCTCCGTCGCCTCCCAGTTTGAGGTATCGAATGGACCTACCCACACACGTGGCGCAGCCATCGCTGCTTCCAAACCGGCGGGGGCTTCTGCCATAGAGGAAAGGGCGGCAAATGCATCAGCCATGTCAGTTCCTGCCTGGTGTGCCTTGATCGCATGCTCCCAAGAAGCGTCGAAGTTCCCCATGGCGCCGGCACCCTGCGACGCCATACGGTGCGCCATACCCATGGAAGGGTCGTGCACAGTTGCCTGGACCATGTTCTCATAGGCCTTGGCCATGTCTCCCGTGCTTGCATGCACCATGCCTGCAACAAAGTACGCTGGAGCAAACTCCTCGGTCTGGCTGAAAACCTTCTGTAGCTCGGCAAGCGCTTGCTCGGGTTGTCCCTGCTGCGCCAGCTGCTCGGCGGCACGAACAATCTCCATCCATTCGGCTTGCTGTTCCTGCGCCAAACCAACAGATGCCAGGGTCATGATTGAAAAGCAAAGAACGAGCGCCAGCGAGCGGCGCAACGAAAAAGAGAACATGACAGCCTCCAAATTGAGTTTCTAGCGATGTACCGGGTTCGTTTTGGGACGTCAACCTGAGCGATCTAGCAGCCATTCCTCCAGCAAGTTGACGATACGTTCTATCTCGGAGTTAAGCTCGGCAAGCGAGGAAATGTTCTTGAGCTCGAGCACGCGCCGATAAGCCTCTTCGCCACTGCGCGGATCGACGAGCTTAAGGTGTCCCTTAACCGCGTTTCCGCTCGCCCCCCCCATTTCAGCAATGTCAACCAACATTAGGTATTGCGCCATATCTTGGCCCGCGACAACACCGAAATGTCGTGAGTTGGTCAGCGAGAGACGAAGTTGCATCAAAAGGCTGTGGAAATGAGCCTGTGCTTGGGCGGCCTGTTGGCCACCGACATTGGTTTGGCGGGATGTCGAAGTGCTACCCGACGGGTTGCCAATTTCATTGCTGCTACCAGCGCTGGCAATGCCACCTCGATCAAGGGCAGCGCCCACAACGTTTCCTCCGCCAAACGGGTTGTCCTGACGCGCTTCAAGTTTTTCTGTGTCCACCGGCATGACGAAAATGCGTGCCGCTGCAAGCTGTTCGTCCAAATCACCCGGCGCCTTTTCAAGCGCCAGCAGATGGTTGATTGAATCACTGACATCGGCACCTGCTTGGTACGCTTTTACTGCCTGCTCCCACGCAACCGGAAGGTTGCTAGTGTTAAGCGCAGCCACTGTCGCCATGCGGTGAGCTTCACCCCACCCCGGATTAAGTTCAGCAGCCTTCAAAAAAGCATCGAGTGCCTCTTGCTCACGCCCGAGGTTACCCAACACCTGGCCCCGGTAATAATGGGCAATAGGGTTCAAAGCATCTGCCTCAATGGCCTTATTAAGGTCCGAGAGCGCTATATCGAACTGGCGGTTAACAAGCGCGAGACGGCCTTGTTCGGTCAGCTGGGCAGAAGATTGGGCAAACGCCGGTTGAGCACCCAAGCAAACAGCTAATATTATCGCGATAAATTGTGCGCAACACTTCATCTGGGTGTTCATTGAACTGCCCTCGCTTTGATCCGGAAGGGTTACACGCTCAAGAAAGAACGTGGGCCCCTGCCGCGTCGATCGAGGTTCCGACGCGATGGACCAGTGACGAACTGGAAAGGGGACGTTAACTGTTATCAGCGTAACGCCCAATGGCAGCCCGAGTCCAGGCCCTACCTCGTGATCACGATTGGTAGAGCACGGAAACCGGTGATATTCTGATGTTTCGTTCAGGCGCCGCCCGGCGCCTGCCTGCGCCCTTAGCTCAATTGGATAGAGCGTCTGGCTACGGACCAGGAGGCTGGGGGTTCGAGTCCTCCAGGGCGCGTTTTCTGTTTCTCTGCTGACGATTTACTAGATGCACGCTTCCGCAACGGTCACTGACGAAGATTTCTGGATGGCTGCTGCCTTGGAAGAAGCAGAGATTGCTGGCGCAGCTGGCGAAGTTCCCGTGGGTGCGGTCGTTGTTCTCGACGGCAATATCATTGGTTCAGGGCACAACACCACTCAGGCTAGCGACAATCCTAGCGCCCATGCCGAAATCAATGCCTTGAGGGTCGCCGGTGAAGCTTTCGGGGACTGGCGCCTTGAGGGATCTACTCTGGTTGTCACCCTCGAACCGTGCGTCATGTGCATGGGGGCAATTGCGATAGCCCGAGTGGAACGCGTCATTTACGGAGCTTCGGATCATCGCCTCGGTGCCTGTGGCTCAGCTATGAACCTTTTTGATCCAAAAATTGCGCCGCACTTGAAGTCGGTACAGGGTGGCATCATGGCTGACACGTGCAGTGCACTTCTGACGGAATTCTTCAAGACGCTACGCGCTAGCGTGCCACCCGTTGAATAGTGACTTAGGTTGCGACGGCCACTTTCACGGTCAGGGTGTCGAGTCTTGACTCCCGCTGGACTCGACACTAATGAATTGGCCGTCGTGGAGAATAATGTCGTCACCGGTACCGGCTATCTTGTCGGCACCATTCGAGATCATCGTGTAGTTCTCCCCGTCCGACTCGTAGCTAAGCATCCCGTCCCAGGCATCAGTGAATGACGCGCCCCCGGCATCATTGAAATCAGGGGCCATCACCGACAAGGCGGCGGCATTCTCGCCCTCAGGGTAGGAGCCGTTAGCTGCCTTGTAGATCTCCAATGCACTTGCAACCTCGGCCATCAGGCCAAATGTGACCGAGATCCTTTCAAGATCCTTTAGATAGTAATGCCTGCCATCGGTTTCGACAGCATCGAGAACCCAACTATCCACACCATTTTCTTGCAGACGAAAATAAAAGGTCCATATATCGTCGTTGAAGAGTGCGGACGCGATGCCCCGGTCATTTTCATCGATGCTTACGTTCTGTATCTGTAAATCTGAGTCTGGATACTGCTCTAAGATGAGCGCTGTGGCATCCTCCGGCGTGAACGATGGGCCGCCACCACAACCGATTAAACCAGCTAACAGCACTACCACGGCAGCGAGAATGAGCTTAGTTCGCTGCATGTTTCGGTCAATCATTCAAAACCTTCTCAGGAGCAACGCAACTGTGCGTCTCCCAGCATAAACACCGCCCAACAAGTGGGGCGCGTTTATTTAGACACCTCGTAAAGCAAGATAACACGGTAAGGTAGCCGTCCATGCG
This sequence comes from Acidobacteriota bacterium, assembly GCA_036344375.1. Taxonomy (GTDB): domain Bacteria; phylum Acidobacteriota; class UBA890; order UBA890; family UBA890; genus UBA890. Next base: position 5,386 of record JAYYTT010000293.1, read on the forward strand.
ACGCCATCTAATTATCGGTATTGCACTTACTGCAGCAGCGTTTCATCTTTTCGCTGCCGGGATCTCGCCATTCACGGCACTCGTTCAACGCCCGATTCACCTAGCGTTGATGGCAACGCTTGGGTTTCTCGGTGTCGGGGTACGAAATAAGGGTCGTTGCAACCGAGCTGAAACTGTTGTCTTGATCGCAGCGGTGCTGCTCGGGTGTTTGTACATAGTCGGTCAACAAGCGGCTCTCGTTGGCCGCGTTGGTGCCGCTACCAAGCTCGATTTAGCCGCTGGCGCCGTGGTTATTGTCCTCGTGCTTGAACTCGCCCGCCGAACAGCTGGCTGGGGACTTGTCATAGTGGCTCTAACAGCGCTCGCCTATGCTTTTTCTGGGCCCTATCTCCCGGGTTTTCTCGCCCATCGAGGCTACGGTGCACAACGGCTCATCGAACATCTCTATCTCTCAACCGAAGGCATTTGGGGAATCCCACTCGGGGTTTCGGCGAATTTCGTGTATTTGTTCGTTCTGTTCGGGGGAATTCTTGAAGCCAGTGGCGGTGGAAAACTTTTGATCGGGCTGGCCGGACGCATTTCCAGCCGTA
>JAYYTT010000294.1:0-4480 GCA_036344375.1 Acidobacteriota bacterium
CTTTCTGCATAAAAATTGATGATCCGTTGTTTGTCGGCAGTGAGCCCTTCAAGGAAGTCATCCCGCCCATAGGCATACTCGCGGTATAGCAACGTGAAATAGGTCGCGAATCCTTCCGAGAGCCAAACATCGTCCCAGTCCGCCTCAGTAACTGTGTTGCCCCACCACTGATGGGCAATTTCATGGATGATGACGTTGCGCCAACGTACCGTGCGCTCACCAGTGACAGAATCGTCGCCATAGAAGATTGCCGTGGCCGCTTCCATGCCGCCACCGACACTGTTTGACTGCACGTTGGCAAGCTTCTCGTAAGCGTAAGGGCCGATGGTATCGCTGAAAAACTGCATCGCTTGTTTAGTTGGCACAGCGAAATCGTAGAACCCTTTCTCTCTATCTTGGGCGTAGACCCAAGTCTGTAAGGACTTGTTGTCAAACTCATCGTAGTAGTCGACGGCAAAACGGGCGGCACCAAGCGCGAATAGCCAAGAGGCTATAGGCACAGACTGCTTCCAGTGGGTAAGGCGGAACTCTTGGCCCGGCATGCCCGCAACAGATTGAGCTTTTGTCAGTTCATCGCCCGCCAGGTTTGTTTCTTCAACAAGCAAGCCGTTGCTAATCACCTGGTAATGGTTCGGCGCGGTGACGACCATTTCTGCAGTCGCCTTTTCATATGGATGATCGATTGTCGGCAGCCAGTTGCGCGCCCAGTTAGGCCAGTTGTCGGAAAAAAACGCACGGTCACCGTGCATGTTTTCTCCTATGACCAAACCTCTGTCAGGAGTTCCGTAATACTGAATTTGGAAACGGCGCACTTGTCCGCGCAGAGCAGGCTCCGTCAGGAAAATGTGTAAACGATCAGCCCCGTGTGCGAATTCTAGTTCGGCCTGCTCCGGGGGCACCGAACGCACCATAGTCAAGAGCTTTCGACTACCAGGCGTATCAACGATTTCACCGACCGCACTGACGATCATCCCGCTCTCTAGGTCATCATCGCGGCCAGCCAGATCGAGCGCGAAACTTTCCACGCCGTTTGTCAAAAACCGAATCTGAACACTTGTAACACCGTTTATACGATTCGTGGCGTCCGAGAGCGTGAGTTCGAAAACATAATGGAGAACATCGATGTCAAGGTTCTTTGGGTAGACATCTGCTGCTCTCCCCAATGTCGGACTGACTGCAAACAGGATCAACACGATGGTCGAAGGCAACCGAAGTTTCATTCTCTTGCTCCAAGAATCTTGCTGGTCATCGGCAACGAACGTCATGCATGCTGGCGTCCACTATACTCGCCAACAGACCCGGGCAGGCGCCACACATTCTGGTTATCCTTCACAAATACGGCAATTCATCCTGTTCGCGTGAGCCAACGACGACACAAGAAGTTAAATCCAACCTCAAGGAGGCGCCATGAACGGCGACCGAAACAATTTTGAGCAGCTGTTTGATATCGATGCCAGCAAGATTCCAAGGCCTCAGATCTCTCCACAACTAATCCGCATTGTGCTCATAGCCATCGTGCTATTAACGCTTGGGCGGGGAACTCTCTATCAGGTGCAGACTGAAGAAGTTGGCGTAGTCCTGCGCTTTGGTAAGTTCATCAAGATCACCGAGCCGGGGCTGCGAATGAAGATCCCCTTCTCGGACACTGTTCAGCGGGTGCCGGTAACCCGCCAACTCACCCAGCAATTCGGCTTTCGTACAACGGGAACAGGCGTTCGTACAACCATCTCGACGGAGATGTTCCAGGACGAGGCACTGATGCTAACCGGTGACCTGAACGTCGCGGTGGTCGACTGGATCGTGCAGTATCGCGTCGCGGATCCCTATCAGTACCTGTTCAAAGTGCGCGGCATTGGCCCAGGCACCGACGACGAAACGTTCCGTGATATGAACGAGGCTGTGATGCGCGAAGTGGTCGGCGACCGCACCGTCACTGAGGTGCTCACAGTCGGGCGGCAAGATATTGAAGTAACGGTCAAGGAGCGACTGCAAGCGCTCTGCGACCAGTATGAAACCGGTATTGCCGTCGACCTGATCGTTCTTCAGGATGTCAACCCGCCTGATGCGGTCAAGCCGTCATGGGACGAGGTCAACCAGGCACAGCAACAACGCGACCGGATGATCAACGAAGCCCAGACGCGTTACAACCAGGTTATCCCGCGCGCCGGTGGTGAGGCGCAACAGACCATTCTGCAGGCGGAAGGCTATGCCCTCGATCGAATTAATCGTGCTGAGGGAGATGCTTCGAGGTTCGTGTCGATTTACGACCAGTATCGTCGGGCACCCAATGTCACGCGCCAACGCTTATACCTGGAAACGATGCAGAGCGTGCTGCCGCAGTTAGGTGGAAAACTCTTCATCGATGAAGATGCCCAGGGCGTCCTGCCTTTACTCCCACTCGACACACTTCGGCAGTTCATACCCGAGGGCGGTGGCCAGGAGAACAACCAATGAATGCCAAGATGATCGCGAGCATCATTATAGGTCTCACTATTTTGACCAGTCTGTCGACTTCGGTTTACGTAACCAACGAAGCTCAGCAAGTCATTATCACGCAGTTCGGTCGGCCGGTCGGCGAAGTTGTTACTGACGCGGGTCTTCACATTAAGGTTCCATTCATCCAGGCAGCCAACTATTTCGAAAAGCGCTTTCTGGAATGGGATGGGGTCGCAAACCAGGTACCTACACGTGACAAGCGCTTCATTTGGGTCGATACCTACGCACGTTGGCGAATCAGCAATCCCCTGCTGTTCTTCCAGCGGCTCCGGGATGAGCGCGGCGCAGAAACCCGGATTTCGGCAATCCTCGACGGTGAAACCCGCAATGCGGTAGCACGTCATGACTTGGTCGAAGTAGTGCGAAACAGCAACCGTGAACCGGATGAGATCCTTCTCGACGCTGAGGAAGAAACTGCAATCCTCGAACAAATTCAGCTCGGGCGCGAGGCGATCACCCGAGAGATCCTCGAGGCTGCGCAAAGTAGCTTCAATGATCTAGGTATCGAGATACTCGACGTACGCTTCAAGCGCATCAACTACGTCGAAGAAGTTCAGGTCGACGTGTTCCAGCGTATGATCGCGGAACGACAGCGCATAGCCTCACGTTATCGTTCAGAGGGCGAGGGCGAAACAGCAAGAATCGACGGCGAGCGCGAACGCGAACTACAGCGCATTCAATCGTTAGCCTACCGCGAAGCCGAGGAGATCCGCGGGCAAGCGGACGGTGAGGCGACGCGCATTTACGCGGCCGCGTACAACCGCGACGACGACTTCTACGCGTTCATAAAAAGCCTGGAAACCTACGAACTGACAGCCGACCCAAGCAGCATCTTGATCCTCACTACGGACAGCGAGTTGCTACGTTTCGTGAAGTCCAAACAATAAGGACAAGCTGAAAGCTCTTGCCTCGCTGAATTCTACGCTGCTGCTTATCCATAGTGTTAGCTGCTGGCAGTACGGGCGTACGCCCGTACTGCCGTATTCAGCAGTGAACGTCAGAATAGTCGGTGATTATTAGCGACCTTTCTTCTTGACTCGTCCGATCGGTTGTTGGCTGCCCCGCCCGGGTCGGGTAGCCTCGCGAGTAACCATATTGAATTGGTCTCCCGGTGCCATGAAGTAGAAGGAGCCCCCCTCTCCACCCGGGCCGTCTTCACCAGCTCCTCCTCCCTGAAGCCAGGAGTTGGCATCGTGAATCAGTACGTAACCCTGTCCTATGACGGTGAAGCTGTCCCCTTGCACAACGATGGCAGTATCTTCATCAATCCCGATGCCGAGCAACTCGGGTTGCTGTTCGATGATCTCCGTAAGGTCAAACTGCCGGTTTCGCATCAAGACATGCTGGTCAATTGCTGTGCCTTTTAGGAAGCCAAGCCCTTCCGTATGGTCGCCCATCATGATGGTGTTGCCACTAGTGTCGCCACGTGCGAGGTACTCACCCTGGATAGTTGCACCTGCGGAGGAGCCTCCAATAACACCACCACGCTCCAGAAGCTTCCAAAGTTCTTGATGTGTCTTTGTGTTGAGGTAAGAATCGGCCAAGCGCCACTGTCGGCCGCCGTTAAACCAAACTCCACGGGCGCGTTTTATGGGCTCAACGAACTCGTCGCTATCCGCGATAGCACGATCCGTAGTGTGAACTGCAGTAATGTCAGTCACCCCGGCGCGCTTCCAGCCCTGCAAACCTGAGTTCCAGTCGTCATATTCGCTCCCTCCGCCTGCTGTGGGAATCACCACAATGGGAGCATCGGGACCTCCCGCAAGTTCGATGAACCGCTGCCGGATGGCTGCATCGCGCATTGCCCCGCCGACGATCACCAGAGACCCATTGGGTGGGCCAAACTGCGGGATGGCACGCTGGCTCCCTCCTTGCTCGGTGGCGACTGCGAGGTTCAATGCTGTGGTGGGTGCTAGCGTCGCCGCCACAAAAACGATCAGCGGGAGAATGGTACGGAATCGCTTCATGAGTTTGTCTCCGTGAA
>JAYYTT010000295.1:0-2454 GCA_036344375.1 Acidobacteriota bacterium
TTACAGCACCGAGCTCCACGTCATCATCGCCCGTGTAGCCGCATATATTCGTGCACAACAGGACCATCGCTGGACGAAGGCGCTTACCACCAGCACGGAGTACGTACTCAGAATGGCGACGAACCAGTCCAATCTCAGAGTTGCAGGCACGCTCAATTTCGCGTTCGACAAGATGTAATCGGTCCCCGACGAGAGAATAGGCAAGCGTTTCAGTCGGAGATCGTTGAACCTCTGAGTTTGTCACCCTAACCCTCTATAAAGATCACGTCGGCACCCTTGGGAATCTCGAATTCGAAGAGCTCTTCGGGAAGGCCGGGATCAAATTCCACGTCGTGAAACTGGTAGTCGAGCGTGTTACGAAGATTGTCGTAGATCACCAGCCGTACGATCATCTCTTGCAGCGGATTTACCTCAAGAATGAGTCGCTCAAATGAGGATCCAGAGCGACTTGGGTGCAATTCAAGTTGTACGTTACCCCGTCTAAGAGGGACGCCCCATTCGACCACCTGAATGCTGAAGTCACGAAGAAGGTTACCGCGACCAGAGAGGTAGAGAATTGGCATTCCCGCTGTATTCGCAAAGTCCGACTGCATCACCTGTACTTGATTGTCCTCTGGCAGGTAGAGATACATCTCGCGCCCTGGGCCGCCGGCAATCAATAGTTGGTCATTTGTATTGTACTCCCAGCGCATTCGGCCAGGAGTGCTGATGTACAAGTCTCCTTCGACCGTCGTCATGACACTGCCTAGCCGACTAAGCCGGTTTTGTACGAAACGAGCTTGCAGCTCCGTCTGTTGGTATTTGTCCTGAATCCGTTCAATTAGCAACTGGACACCGGGAGCCGGTTCCTGTTGCTGAGGCACGGCCAAAAAATAGACGGTCGCGATGGTGCCAAGGATATTCAAGCGCCGCACATTCCACATTTAGAGCGCTCTCCTTGGTCTTGTGGAAAAAGCTGCAACAGCCAGGCCGACGAGTATGACTAACTCTCCTGATATCATACCTTGTGTCGATCATTGTGGCGGTGCTCAACAGCGCTGGCGTTCGGCCGACATCCCCTCTTTTCTTGAATCAATTCCTACTTCAACATAGGCAAAATGCGACCGAAGTTACTCATTTTGGGTCACGTGGATGCGCACGGCCGTCACGGACTGGCAGCCGATCTTAGAGCTGCAGAGAGATTAGGGGCAGAACCGCTGCCCGTAGTGACCTCATATTCCCTAGGGAAAGGCAACAACCCAGAAGTGCTCCGCCCCGTCTGGGGAAGCACCATTGCACGACAACTGGATGCAGCGCTCGATCAAGGGCCAGAAGCGGCATTAATCGGCATTCTAGGCCGCGCCCGACACGTCAAGCTCGTGGCTCAACAGCTGACAAACAGAGGACCTTCGGCTCTCGTCCTGGCACCAATGTCAAGTGCTTTCGACATTGCGCCGCTAGTAAACACACGATTGTTTGCTGCAATCCGCCGCTGCCTGATTCCTGAGGCACGCGCCGTCGTCTTGACGGCAAACAACGCTGCGACATTGATGGGGGCTAGTGGCGAATCACTCGATGACTTGCGAGGCATTGGCCAGAAGATTCTGGCCCTCGGTGCCGGAGCTGCATGGATCCGTGCTTCTCCCAGAGAGTCACGACAAATCGACGTTTTTGTTGATCAGGAAGGTTCCGGTTTGCTTGACTACCAGGCAACCAATGAGGATGTTGAAACGCATACTTCCGCCGCTTCTTTGGCAACGTTGCTAGCACTTGGAACCAAGCTGCGGCCGGCCGTTAATCGTGCACATCGTCAGGCATACAGGGTAGATCGTGAACTCCACCCCGCATAAACGAAAAGCTATAGGAGGTTGAGATGATCCGCACTCGCCCAGTATCAATTGTTGTTGGGCTTGCCGTTTTAGCCGGCACACCGATCTTGGGTCAATTACCTGACTCTAATTCTGAACACCAATCCACGACCGGAGTCTTCCGTTCTGTCGAGCACAACTACCGGCTAGTCACTGTTGCGGACAACCTCGAACATCCATGGGCAATCGCTTTTCTTCCCGACGGTGACGTTCTGGTCACAGAGCGCCCGGGGCGACTGCGCATCATCCGTAACGACACACTGCTTCCCGACTCCGTGCCGGGCGTCCCGGAGGTGCTCGCTCGTGGGCAGGGTGGCCTGATGGACGTTGTTCCCCATCCCGACTTTGCGTTAAATCGTTTCCTCTACCTGAGTTACTCGAAGCCAACTGGTGAACGACAAGCCACGACCGCAGTAATTCGCGGGCGTTTCGAGAATGACACCTTGACTGATGTAGAGGAAATATTCGTCGCTGTTTCACAGGGCAATGGACATTACGGATGTCGCCTTGCCTTCGATCCTGACGGTTACCTGTTCATTACAACCGGTGATCGCCAGGCACCGCCCCGCGGTGACCTGGCAACGCACCCAGCACAGGATCTCTCCAA
>JAYYTT010000296.1:0-14178 GCA_036344375.1 Acidobacteriota bacterium
GCTTCCCATCGGTCACAGCACCGGCAACACAATTGGAACTGAGCACTCTTCATTCCATTGACCCTGCCGGCAACCGTTACAAGTTGTTCTCCGAAAAACCTCAACCCGCAGAACGCCTAAGGACAACTGAGAAGGTGACGTATGAACCCTGACGGAACAGGCCCTGCACCCCGCATCCATTCTTCGGTTAACGTTCCGCGCACAATGCGTGCCGTCCTGCTACGAGAATTCGGAGGGCCGGAGTTGCTAAACCTCGAGGAAGTTTCTGCTCCGGATCCAACCACCCTGGGCGATGATGCCGTGCTAATTAAGGTTCGCGCTTGTGGAGTTTGCTATCACGACATTATCAGCCGTAGAGGTGACCTGCCCCGTGCCAGTGTCCCGCTGATTCTTGGCCATGAAATTGCGGGAGATGTGCTTGCAGTCGGAGAGAACGTTGAACGGTTTTCGCCTGGGGATCGCGTCGCCTGTGTTCAGCGCGCTCACTGCAACACCTGTGAGATATGCCAGAACAATCGTCCCACCCTTTGCAAAAACGGATCGTTCATTGGCGAACAGATCCCTGGTGGCTACGCTGAGTATGCCGTGGTCCCTACACACGCACTCTCAGAAATTCCGCCTTCTATTCCGTACGCCGAAGCCTCCATCTGTGCATGTACAATCGGTACCGCTATTCATGTGGCTCAGCGTGGTCGGGTTACAAAAGAAGATCGTGTCCTAATCACCGGCGCTTCCGGAGGCGTTGGATTGCACGCGATTCAAGTCTGCAAACTTTCGGGGGCTAACGTGATTGCCATTACTTCCTCGCCAGAAAAGGTTGAGCACTTACGCCAAGCCGGCGCCGACGAAGTGCTCGTGGCACCCGACCTGCAATTCACACGATCAGTGAAAACGTTGACAAAAGGCCATGGCGTCGACGTAGTGCTGGAGATAATCGGTTCATTGGCCTTTGAAGAATCCGTCCGTAGTCTGGCTGTTGGTGGCCGTTTGGTAATGGTCGGCAACTTAGAGACTCGACCGGTTGATTTCATGCCTGGACTGATGATTCTGAAAGAACTTGAGTTCATTGGATCTTATGCCACCACCCCCGACGAACTAACCGAGGCCTTCCGCCTTGTGGAAGCCGGCTCCATTAAACCGATGCTCGCCGCAACCCTTCCACTGGCCGAAGCTGCGCAAGCGCATAAAATGCTATTCGAGCGGGGAGTCACGGGGCGATTAGTGCTTGAAATCTAGTACATCACCGTAGCAAGCTAAGACGCTCTCCGTCAGTAGAGGGAGAACAACCCTCGTGGTAGCCTTCGGAAAAGTCTAACTATTGAGTTTCTAGGAGCGGTCCTGATGGGTGTAGGGAGACGCCAAGTCGCCATTGCTGTAACGGTAATACTGGTTGCCGTCGTATATGTATTCATCACTGGCCTAAGTGACACGATGGTCTATTACTACAATGTCAGTGAAGTTAGCGAACGTCGAGCGGAACTGGCTGGCGACGCACTCCGGGTACATGGGCAGGTCGTCCCGGGGTCCATCGAAAAGGACGTTACAGGGCTAGTTCACAAGTTTCTTATCGAGGAAGGTGGCCTGACGGTACCGGTGGTATACCGCGACATCGTCCCCGACACATTCGAAGACCGTGCCGATGCCGTCGTTGAAGGTTCCTTTGACTCCTCCGGTACTTTTCAAGCTACCTTTTTGATGGCCAAGTGCCCATCAAAGTATGAGGCGGAAACGGATTACGCACAGTTCCGCGAAGCTGGCATTGTCGCTCCCGCCCAGAGCCGTTAGCCTGCTAAAATTCTCGCTCGATAGTTTATCCATTCCGAGATTAGTGAACGTCGGACTTTCGGACCCCTAGGTCATGCGTGAACTTGGTCAAATTTGTTTGATCCTGTCGCTTGCCACCGCCGGGTATGCAGTAGCCGCCGCATTGCTTGGTGCCCATCGTCGGAGCCCCGGACTTACCCAGTCTGCACGCAACGCGGTATACGCAACTGCTGCGCTGGTGATCACGGCAGGAGGCTCACTCATTGTCCTATTAGTTTCTGACCGCTTCGACGTTCGTTATGTCGCTCAGAACTCGCGCGCTAGCATGCCGTTGGCATACAAGATTTCCGCACTCTGGGGCGGAATGGAGGGATCTTTGCTCTTATGGGCAATGATCCTTGTGATCTATTCCGGCGTTGCTGCCTATCAAAACCGACAGCGCCATCCCGCTCTAATGCCCTATGTACACGCTACCTGCATGACAACAGCGGCGTTTTTTATCTCATTAATGCTGTTCTCTGCGGACCCTTTCACGCCTCTAGGATTCACCGCCCCAGATGGGCAGGGTATGAACCCGCTACTGCAGAATCCGGCGATGGCTATCCACCCCCCCAACCTGTATCTCGGATTTGTTGGCTTCACGATTCCATTCGCTTTCGCCATCGCAGCACTTACTACGGGCCGACTGGATACAACCTGGCTGCATAGCACCCGTCGGTGGACTCTGATCGCTTGGTTCTTTCTTTCCATCGGGGTCACCCTCGGGGCGCAATGGGCCTACGTCGAGCTGGGATGGGGTGGCTACTGGGGATGGGATCCTGTAGAAAACGCATCGCTTATGCCTTGGCTAATTGCAACCGCATACCTTCATTCGGTCATGATCGAGGAAAAAAAACAGATGCTGCGGGTCTGGAACGTCGTTCTGATCATCTCAACGTTCGCGCTGTGCATCTTTGGCACTTTTTTGACTCGTTCAGGAATTGTTTCATCCGTCCATGCCTTCGCGAATTCCAATCTGGGCCCGATGTTCGCTATTTTTCTCGGAGTTATTCTTTCCGTTAGTTTTGGACTCGTTGCCTATCGGCTACCCGAATTGAAAAGCGAGGGCAAGCTCGAGGCCGTCCTGTCGCGCGAGTCATCGTTTCTTTTCAACAACCTTGTTCTTGTTGTCGCTTGTTTTGCTGTTCTTTGGGGAACAATGTTTCCGGTGATCACTGAAGCCATTACCGGCACACAGATGACCGTCGGCCCCCCATTCTTTAATCGCGTCAACGTTCCGATCATGCTGCTACTTTTGTTGCTAACGGGTGTCGGGCCACTAATTGCATGGCGCAAGGCATCTCTGCCGAGCCTTCGGCGCGCCTTTGCAATGCCGACTGCGGCCGGCGTAGCAACATTGTTCGCTATGGCCGCCTCTGGCGTCCGCGATTTTGCGACCATGATGGCCTTTGCGCTTTCAGCGTTCGTCACTGCCACAATCGTACAGGAGTTCTGGAGAGGGGCCCGGGCACGTGGCTCGGCGACGGGCGAGCCCTACCACCGCGCTCTAATCGGGTTGACCTGGCGTAACAAACGCCGTTACGGCGGTTACATCATTCACATAGGAATCGTCTGCATGGCAATCGGTATCGCCGGGTCAAGCAGCTTTCAAAGGGAAACTCAGGCCACATTGTCGTCCGGCCAAACTTTCGACTTTGCTGGCTACCGGTTGCAGATGGGTGATTTGGAACTTTTCGACTCGTCCGGGGTTCAAGTTGTTTCTGCAAACTTAGTTGCTTTCCAAAACGACCAACCAAAGTTTCGTATGTGGCCCCAGCGACATTTCCATCCAGGCCCCGAGGTGCAGCCAACCACTGAAGTCGCAATCTGGAGCACTATTCGACATGACCTTTACTTGGTGCTAGCGGCGTGGGATTTAGATCGCGGAAGCGCTACATTCAAAGCTTACCTAAACCCTCTAGTCAAATGGATCTGGATCGGCGGCCTGGTCTTGGTATTTGGGACCATAATCTGCATGTTGCCGGATCGCAGCGCCGAACTCGGCGCACGTAATTACTAGTAACACATCGTAAGGAGGGGACGGATGAGTAACCATCAAAGCGGCCGCGTCGGCATTTTTGTAGCTCTTGCCATCGCCGCTTTTTTCGTCGCCATACCCACTTCGATGTGGCTTGCCCAGCCTCCGTCCAATGTAACCCAGGCTGAGAGGCTAGGGGCGGAGATCGGGTGCACTTGCGGTACCTGTCCACTCCGCCCAATTGCCACCTGTGGCTGCGGTTTTGCAGACACAATGTTGGGCCGACTCGACACCGAGGTGGCAGCAGGTGGAACTGACGACGAAATAATGGCTGTCTTCGCTGCTGACTATGGAAACAGCATAAGGATCAAGCCGGGAGGGACCGGCTTCGATCTCATGGTCTGGGCTGCACCAATGGTCCTGTTGATGGTCGGAGCTGTCGCCATGGGTGCGGTGATTTCCAATTGGAGATCCAAATCTGACCCAGGCCCGGGAAAAACACTCATTGACGAACAGCGGGCCATGGGCCCTGACGCCGCACAGTTTCCCTCTTCGGCCGATCCCCCTCGGTACCGTGAAATCGTTGAGGGCGAGCTCGACTTGTTCGTTAACGAAATGAAAAACAAGACTGAATGACAGCGTTACTGGCTATTCTCGTAATTGCGGTCGTTGTAAGCGTCGTCGGCTACCCCCTTCTTTGGCCCCGTGCCGTGATACACACGATTCCGCTTGGCCCTATCACCGCTCTCGAAGATCGAAAGTTGCAAATTTACGCAGACATACGAGAACTTGGCTTCGACTACCGAATGGACAAACTCGAGAAGGCTGACTACGAGGCCGAAGTCGAACGGCTGAAGGCTGAGGCCGTTGGCGTTATTCAACAAATCGAAGAGATTCGCAGTCAAACGCCACGGGCACCATCCGAACTTGAAGTTGAAATCGCCACCTATCGCGAGAAACTTGACAACTCTGGGATGGGCGACTTGGGGACAACCGCAAAGCATTTCTGTACCGAATGCGGTTCCACAATTGATACTGATGACCGATTCTGCGCCGCCTGCGGGAAAGAAGTGGGGTCATCGTGAGACCACTAGCCTGGCCTGTCGATGGTGATTGGGGGAGTCACACCCGTTTAGCAATCATTTTGGCTACCCTTGGTGCAACGTTGGGCGTTATAAGCCCCAGCACTAGCCAAGACTCAGACGTGACCGCGCTCTTAGTACAGGTAACCGACGAGAACGGAACGGGGGTTAGTGACCAAGAAGTGTATGTCGTTATCAGCGACGGCGATGGGGTTGTCGAGGATTTTACTGGAAACACTTCACTCGACGGGTTTCTTAGACTTACCGATATCACAGTCGGGGCACAGTACACGGCTAGCGCGGTGACCCTCTTCGAAGATTATCCCTACCGAAGCCTAGAAACGCCTTTAACACCCGGAGTCGAGGCGGTGCTCCCACTGGACGTTTTTACTATCAGCTCTGATTCCAGCAATCCGCATATAAACGTCTTGCACATGATCATCAACGTGCTACAACCTGGCGTTTACCAAGTCATTCAGCTAGTAGAGGTGCTCAATCCCGGCAAAACCGCTGGATTCACCGGCGAATTACTTGATGGTCGTGAAATTGGTCTAATAATTCCAGTCCCTCCAACCGCAACTAACGTTGCCCCAGTCGAACAAATTGGTGGCCTAGATCCCAGTAGGCTTTCCCTGGACGGGAACCGCCTTCTCGACCTTCGCCCATTGCCTCCGGGCATCCATCAGATGGTTATCCAGTACGAACTGTTTCCTGGTACCGGCGGTGCCGACATCGAGCTTACTGTCCCTTATCCCACGGCGCAGGTCACTGTCCTAGCCGGTCCCGGAATTGACTCCGTTGAGATTCACTCCGACCAATTAATCGAGCAACCACCGGCCACCGATATACCCGGAGGTCCTTTCGCATATTGGACGAGCGACGTATTCGGGTCCGGTGACACGCTTCGGTTCCGCCTTGGTCCTCAGCGACCCATTCTGTCCACGGCTTCTTGGTCCTTGTTAGCTCTAGCAATTGCATTGCTTGCAAGCTCCGCTGCTTCAATCTGGGGCGGTCAGTCACCTGGGCAATCTCAACAGCGAACGTTTCTCCTCGCCGAGATCGCGCAACTAGACCATGATCATGATGGGGGGCGCATAAGCGACTCGCATTACCATGCCCGTCGAGGCGAGGCCATTGAGTTGTTGATGGAGATGCAAACCGCGAAATCAGTTGCCCAGAGCACTCCCGATGCCTGATCCCGCCATCAAGATCTCCGGCCTCAGTAAGCATTTTGGTCCAAAGACTGCACTTGACGGCGTTGATATCAGTCTGCAGCCCGGCGAATTCCTCACCGTTTTTGGGCCTAACGGCTCGGGCAAGACCACGATGATGCGCATCATCGCATCACTCTCCCGCCCAAGCACTGGATCGGTGGAGCTGTTTGGGGAAGACATCCGCAGAGCCCCAGCCCACGCCCGACAACGAATCGGGTTCGTTACCCACAGAAGCCTTCTCTACTCCTCTTTGTCTGGATTTCAGAACGTGCATTTCTTCGCTCGCATGTTCGGCGTTGATAATGCTGCAGACCGCACCCATGAAATCCTCTCTGTGATGGGACTGGAGCATCGCATGGACGACGAAGTATTTACCTATTCCCGGGGCCTCGAACAACGCTGCGCCATCGCTCGGGCCTTGGTCCACCGTCCCGATGTTCTCTTGCTCGACGAACCATTCAGCGGGTTAGATCCCGATGCAACTGCTCGCTTACAGAACCTCCTGGCGGAGCCAGAGGGACTATCCCGAACGGTAATCTTAACCAGCCATGATCTAACACACGGAGTCACACACGCTGACCGGGTAGCGATCTTGACGCGGGGTCGCCTAGCGTTCACCGCCCCTGCAGAGCAAATCGCAGCCGGAACGATGCCCGAAATATATCGTGAACACACGAAAGGCAATCGAGGGTAAACGTGTTCCGTCCCACCTTCATCTTGCTCGCCAAAGATCTCCGTTTGGAATGGCGGAGCAAAGAAGTCCTGAGCTCCACTGTGTTTTTCGCGATGATAGCGCTTACTGTGATCTACTTTGGCTTCCAACCCGGCCGTTTTCAGGTGGCCAACGTTGGCCCAGGTATCCTCTGGACCGCATTTCTCTTCTCTGCCTTACTCGGGATGAACCGAATGTTTCAGGCCGAGAGTGAGCGTGGCGGGCTCGAGGGCCTCATGCTTTGTCCTATTGACCGTACGACGCTCTATCTGGCGAAATGCGGCACGCTTTTTGTGTTGTTAACTGCAACGATCGCAGCCACATTTTTTATCTTCATCATTTTCTTCAACGTCCGGCTCGTTGGCCAATTACCACAGCTAGCCCTGGTTGCCATTCTGGGCAGTTTAGGACTATCCGCCCTCGGAACCAGTTTCGCAGCAATGGCGGCAAAAACCAGCGCCCGGGATATCCTGTTACCGCTGTTGCTAGTACCAATCGCCATACCGTTACTAATTGCGGCGGTGAAATGCACCGGGGCAATCCTTACAGGTGATGGACTCAGCACAGCTCGGAGTTGGATACAATTACTGGCAGCATTTGATGTCATATTCCTAGCTGCCGGTTATCTGACGTTCCCAGCAATTTTGGAGGAATAACACTTGTCCAGGGCTCCCTCACTCAATCCCCCACCAACCCTGTCCAGCGCCTTAGTGGGTGCTGCACTGGTAACCACACACCTTTCGCTTTACTCCGCGCTGGTCTTCGCTCCGACCGACCGGGTCCAGGGAGACGTACAACGTTTGTTTTACCTGCATGTCCCCGCCGCATTAACAATGTATCTTGCGATACTGCTCGTCTTTATTGCTAGCCTTCGATACCTGCAAACCCGTGATGCCGCCTGGGACGAATTAGCCACTGCTGGGGCTGAAATTGGGCTCTTGTGGGGAACGGTTGTTTTGCTCACTGGAGCAATGTGGGCTAAGCCTATCTGGGGTGCATGGTGGACTTGGGATGCCCGTCTAACATCATTTTTTATTCTCTGGCTCATTTTCGTTGCGTATGTAATGTTGCGTAGCTACGGGGGCGAAGTTGAGCAAGTAGCGCGATTTTGCGCCGTCCTTTCGATCCTTGGTTTCGTTGGGATGCCAATCACCCATTATGCAGTTGAGTGGTTCCGGACTATGCACCCCGAGCCGGTGATCATGACAGAAGGGGGCCTGGGCCGGGGCTTGCCCGGGAGCATGCTGGCGACCTTTGCTTTTGGCCTAGCCGCCTCTGTCACCCTTTTTTCGAACTTGCTTGTTCTGCGCCTCCGCCTCGAGCAACAGACTCGTCGCGCACAGCAAATACGGCGACACCTCGACCTGATGGAGACACCATAATGACCAATCCTGGGTACCTCTTCGCTGGATTCGCCCTCGCGTGGGGGTTAGCTATCGTCTATCTCTGGTTTCTATCCCGTCGCTCTGCCGCTATCCAAAGAGACCTAGAAATACTCGAGGAGCGACTGGAAACAGTCAGCCCGGAAAACTAGGACAAGTTCCGCAGATCCGTATGGCGGGCTAAACGGAGATCTGCACGAGAAATGACGCCGGCGGTCCATCACTCGGCAGGCCGTGCACTAATTACCCTCGATGTCAGGATCTAGGCCGAGTTGCACGGACAACTCTGCAATCTGGGCCCGGGCTTCTCCAGATATATAGGAATCACCGAATTCTTCGACGACCTTTTGGTAATTTGTCAAAGCAGCCCGTGCATCACCGCCCTCCTGGTAGGCGCGCGCCTTTGCGATCAGCGCTTCTTCTCTCGGAAACAAGTTTCGGGAAACTCCCAATAGTCGGTCGAAATATGCGACCGCTGCCTCGGCATTGTCCCGCTCTCGTTCTAACTGCCCAAGTCGGTAGAGGGCCATGGCCGAAACCAATGATCCACGTGCCTCTATCGCCTGGGAGAACGCCGCAATCGCCTCATTGATACTACCCAAGCGAACATGACAATCTCCTGAATAGAATGCCGCCATGCGGCCCGAGGGCAAATTCGCATATCGCTCCACAATCGGCTCTAGCCGCTCAAGTGACGCTCGACATTTCTCCGCTTCTGTAGCGAACCGCAAACCGGATATAGCTGGATCCACAGAAACGACCGGGCCGTTGGTTGAACCATCAAGCACTGTTCCAGAAGCCTCTGGAGTTTCGATGTCTACTGCGCTCTCGTCTGCGGACTTCTCATCCTCATTCACGCTTGCCGCTGGCGGTTCTAGTATCACTGGAGCTCGAAAGATTTCCATTGCAGCAGCCAGCAACTCAGCTGCTCGATTTTCTTGTCTCTGATGTGCAAAACGCACACCGAGCACAATCGACACGACAAGAGCCAGAACAAGCAGGAGCCAGCCAATGCGACGACCATGGCCAGCTAACCACTGTGTAGCCCTACCAGTTAAGCTGACCAGCTCGTCGTGCTTGAGATCCTTACGACGGATAGACTTCGCACTCATAGTTAGACTCTACCATTCAGATCAGGGCCCAGGTTCCTTTAAGACACTTGGGCGGCCGGCTTTAGCGGAACCTCGGACCCGGTCCGCGGTGGGACCCTCAACCCAGTGTGAACCGTCGGCATTGAACTCTTTTTTCCAAATTGGGGCGCTCATTTTGAGCTGATCAATGGCAAATCGGCAAGCTTCGAAGGCCGCGGCACGGTGCTCCGCAGAAACTGCTATCGCAACAGACACTTCGCCAACCTCCAGTCGACCAATTCGATGATGAATAGCCATGCTTGTGATCACACTTCGCTCGCTTGCAGCTGCAGCGATTTCAGCGAATATTGCTTCGGCCATATCAGCAAAAGCTTCGTATTCTAAGTGGCTAGTAACTTGGTCTCCAGTATGGTCTCGCACTGTTCCTTCAAATGTACAAATCGCTCCGCTTGCCGGATCCGCGACCAGTGGCACGAGTGCCGTGACACTTATCGGTACGTCCACAATTGCAAATAGTCGCTTTGACATCATTAGCCCCCGCTTACTGGCGGAATGAAGCTGATAATGTCACCTTCACAAAGTACATGGTCCCAGTCCGAATACTCCTCATTAATCGCCACTACCAGGGTTGGACGTAGTTGCCGGATAGCCGGGAACCGTTCGCAAAGCATTTCAAAACATTCAACGGGAGTTCCACCGGCTGCAACTTGCACTGAAACGTGCCCCTGGTGCTCACACAATTCTCGTACGCGAGCAAACAACACTATCTCGACCGCAATGTTCTTGGCCATAGAACTCAGCCCGTCCCGCGCCGCAGCGTTAAGCCACCGTCGACGACCAATGTCTGGCCAGTAACGTAATTGTCTGGAGACATCAGAAAACCCACTGCTCGTGCAATATCTTCCGGGTAGCCGAACCGTGGTATGACCCCATCGTCAATGAATGGATCGTATTTCCCGGACGCGATTGAAGCGAGCGCCATACCCGATTCCGTGACACCTGGGGCGACTACATTGACCCGAACATTTTGACTGCCGCCATATTCTTGAGCAAGAATTCGCGCAGCATGGACCAGGGCAGACTTAGGTCCGGAGTAAGCAAGGCTTCCTGGAAAAGGTGCCACACCCTGCATCGAGGACAACAGAACGATGGCACCGGGTTGGTTGGCGGCGGCAAGCAGTTTCGCACAGCCACGAGCCAAAAGGATGGGACCAGTGTAATTGACGCGTAGTGCAGCCTGTACGGTCTCAACCGTGTATTCCGATGGACTGATTCGAGACGGATCGCCCACACAAACAACGGCACCATAGAATGACTGATTATTAACCCCATCGAGCAACGCTGCACGCCCAGCGTCAACAGTAATGTCAGCTCTGAGGAGATAGACCTCTCCATCATGCTGTGCTTCAAGGGCACGCTTGATATCTTCTGCACGGGTCTTGTTGGAGGCGTAGCCCAGTACGATATCGGCGCCCCTCTGCATCAGACGTCCGCATATAGCGGCACCCAAACCACCTCCTCCACCTGCAACTAATACCCGGCGGCCATCCAGCCGGTCCGTGAATTCATATTCGTGCCGTTCTCGCCTCGTTTGACGCCCTTGATCCAAGTATTTGCTAGCCATCAAAACGCCTTTGCGCCTTCCATCCGATATCTTGATAACGGGTGGCATCCAAGTCATGGGATTCTTACCTGCAACTATAATGGACCCAACCGTAACAGGCAGAGCTTGCTCGGTAACCAGCACAACTGTCGAAGCTTGGAGGGGACGTGAGCGCAATACGTAATTACGGATGGTTATTGGCCGGCGCTGCCGTGGGCCTACTAATCGCCTGGCTCGGCGTTGGCGAGTCGGTGTCAGCAGGGCTGAGTGCCATGGTGCCCTTGCCTTGGGGAGCAATCGGAATTTCGTCTGTCGTCTTCATCGCGTTTACTGCCCTGCACTTCCGACTCCAACTCGTTCGATTGCTGGAACAACAACAACTTGAACTTGGACGTGGTGCGGCGGCCTCCCAACTAATTCAGTCGGCGGTGTCTGACGGCAGGAGATGGCTTCTTGTCGTACAGGAAAACCTGGAGCTCGTCAGCAGTGAATCGCAAGGTGAAAGAGAAAAGCATCTGTATTTAGAAGGAGCACGCGCCAATTCTAATAAGATTGAGGAAGCCTTCGATCGCATCGAGGGGCATCAACGGCGGCTCGATGCTCCCGACAGGTGAGTCAAACACCGGGTCTCATCGAAGTCGTTGCTGCGATAATCTGCAGAGCTGAAAGGGTTTTGCTCTGCCAACGGCACGATGGCCCGCACTTGCCGCTAATGTGGGAGTTTCCAGGTGGCAAAGTGGACCCCGGCGAATCCCCACAATATGCGCTAAGGCGAGAACTTGCTGAGGAGCTTGATGTCGATTCCGAAATTGGCATCCAGGTTGCGGATGTTGAGCACCACTATTCAGAGAAAAGCGTTCGAATTCGTTTCTTTCTTGCAACCATTACCGGTGAGCCAGCAGCTATTGTGCACCGCGCAGTGCGCTGGGTCCGAGTCGACACAATCCCTGACTATAAAGTCCCGCCTGCAAACGAGGCTGTAATACGAATGATTGACAAGATTGCTACACGGTGAAACCTTGCTCCACTGAACACGTGGAAAACCTTGTGCAAAACTAAGGCCTGCGGTCCTAACCAAGCCCATTTTAAAGGGCCCCTAACGCATTGCACAGAAACTTGTGCATCCCTCTTGCCGGCAGCCGATCAGGTCTATGGCCCTGAAATAACCAAGTGCTTACCAACAATACTTTCGGGCAGCGATCCGGGCCCGAAGCTCCTCAGTGTGGCCGGGCCCGGTGCCACAACAGCTGCCGATAATACGTGCGCCCATATCCATCCAACTTTCGGCATGAATAGCGTACGCCTGCGGATCTACGCTGTCAGTAATGACCCACCCATCTATGTTGTCGGCGTAACCAACATTCCCATACCCGCCTATCGGTAAATCTGTAGCTGACGCAAGCATTGAAAGTCCCACACTCAAGTCAGGGGCGGGAACGCAATTGAGAAGAATTGCGTCGACTCCACAACTGCTTAGAGTGCCAGCAGCTACTGGAATGCTTTCGCCCGAAAGCAACCTGCCATCTCGCCCACAGACAAAACTAACCATGACCGGCAACCCGGTCGCGACGGCGACCTCCGCAGCCACGGCAGCTTCACGGATCGTGTTCATTGTTTCCACTAACAGAAGGTCGGCCCCTGCGTCTGCGAGTGCCGGTGCCATCTCGTAGTGCTCGACGGATAGAGTTTCTGAATCAGGAACCAAGTGTGGAGAGTAACAGTCCTCAAGTGGTGCAATTGAACCAGCGACGTGGACTTTCTCACCATTTCCGGGTACTGCATCTTGTATTGCAGCTCGCGCGAGTTCTACGGCCTTATGTGTGAGCAGATTGGCTTTATCAGCGTACCCTGCAGCATCAAGTGATCTACGATGAGTGCGAAAAGTGTTTGCCGTAATGATCTCTGCCCCGGCCAAAACATAGTCGCGGTGAACAGCTCGCAGGACATCTGGAGCTTCCCATAACGCTTTTGCCGACCACGTTGGCAATTCTGTTCCGACCCCGCGGCGGTTCAACTCAGTTCCAGTCGCCCCATCTAACAGTAGAGGAGGCCCTTCCCGTAGCCGATCCTGGACCTGCATAACTTGCTCGGAATTCGGGCGGGCAGAGACCATCCCGGATGCCCCTGTCATTGAGTTGCTGCGATCTGCACCCGTGTGTCATTGAAGCAAGCGCCGCCTGCAATGTCGGTCAAACTGTCCGGAACAAGGGCGTTGGCAGTGTTGCCTGAAAGGGTATTATGGTCCCATGTTCCTTTTGGGATATAGGCTACGCCAGGCCGTGTCGACCTGTTAATCGTCGCAACACAACGCACTTCAGCACTTTCATTGAACACGCGGACCCGCGCGCCCTCACTAATTCCACGCACAGCGGCATCTCTCGGATGAAGCTCAACGGGGATAAGGGTGCGACGCAACTGCCCGAACGTTGAACTGACCGTTAATTTATGCGCCGGGGAAATCAAGGTAAGCGGATACCGCTCTGGCGCCGGCCCCCGCTCATAGAAGTACAACCCACCTCGCTGGGCAGCTTCGCTGTCCAACTCCCCTGGTACAAGATGGATTTTGCCGTCTGCTGTTCCCGGGAATACATCAACGAATTGAATTGGGTTTGTCCCAAACCCCGGAAAGGAAATTCCCTTTTCCGATAGAGCGGCCCGCATTTCTTGTCCTCTCGGCCCGCCCCCCAGAATTGTGCCAACGATCTCATCTTCGCCCACTGGGTCCTCGGGACGGGCTAATCCACTTAAGTCGCACAATGTCGCGAAGACCTCGTGGTTTGAACGAGACTCGCCCACCGGGTCTAGCAACGCCTCGCACCGCTGGAGGGTGTACGCACCATAGCTCCGAGCAAGCTCTGGACGCTCAAGAAAAGTTGTCGCTGGCAGGACGACATCGGCATAACGGGCCGTATCGGTCATTACTTGGTCAAAGACTACGGTAAACAGATCCTCGCGCATGAGACCATGGCGCACCTTGTCCTGCGCCGGCAAAGTCGCGAGCGGATTGCAGTTGTAGACAAATAGACCTTTCACAGGCGGGGTACTCGAAAGCAACACTTCCCCAGTTTTGTTCATGTTAATGACCCGCGTCGGAACCTCATCTTCGGCTGCTGCTATTGACGCATCTAAATTCCAAGCTTTTGCGTTGCTCATTGTGTAGCCACCACCACGGACACCAAATTTCCCAGCGACTGCCGACAACGCCAAAACTGCTGCGACCGCGGATCCGCCGTTCCTGTTCCGTTCAAGTCCCCAACCACACCGAACTACAGCAGGCTCAGCCGTTACGTAGCGCTCGGCAAGTTCCGCGATC
>JAYYTT010000297.1:0-2230 GCA_036344375.1 Acidobacteriota bacterium
CGATCGAGGGCGCTTCGGCTACCAGTACGTCAACGCCAACGATCGAACACTGAAACCGCAAACGCCACAACGCAAAGGAGACGATCTCAACATCTCAGCTGCTCGTATCTGGAACGAAGCCTCTAGCGCGGTTCGCGAAGCGGCGGCGGCAGGAAAACTCGCCGCCATCGGCTCGCCACGAGCCAGCCTAGAATCGAACTTCGCACTGCAAACCCTTGCTGGCAAGGAAAATTTTTGCTCGGGGATCGCGGAGCCGGAGTATCAACTCGTCGCACGTTTCGCCGATGCAGCCTGTGCTGGCATCTTCCACGTGCCAACACTCCAGGAAATCGAAAAGTCTGACGCGATCATGGTGCTAGGTGCCGATCTGACTAACGAAGCCCCTTTGCTTGATCTTGCAATTTTTCGGGCCCATGCGATTACCGGAGCTCCGATTCATGTAATCAGTCTCCGTCCTGGTCGCGTCAGCGAATTTGCTACTTCATTCGAATCAGGGGACCCAAGTTCGATTGCCACTAGAGGGAGAGCGATTGCCGCCAGCTTGAGCACAGACGATTGCAAAGATCCCGTCGCGTCGGCGCTCGCCGCAGCTGAGCGCCCACTGGTAATCACCAGCACACAACATCGAGATGCCGAAATTCTTGAAGTCTCACTTGAGGTTCTAGAGGCACTGCAAGCACGTAATGGAACTCAGCCCTGGTTCGCGATGTCGGTTTCCGAAGCCAATACCCTTGGCGTAACACTACTAAATGATCGACAAGGAATGGGCGTTACTTCGGTCATCCACGCCATCGAAACTGGTGAGGTTTCAGCGCTTATAGTCGTTGAAAACGACCTCTTTGAACGGTACGAAGATCACAGACACCTTGCCGATAGCCTAAAAAGGCTCGACGTGCTCGTTGTACTGGATCACATGGTCACCGCGACTTCATCGCTGGGAACCCATACATTTCCGGCCGCGACGGTTCCAGAATCGAACGGCACGTTAATCAATAGCGAAGGTCGTATTCAACGCTTCTACCAGGTGCTACGGCCAGCAGAGGAAGTCGTTCCATCCTGGAACACAGTGGGCAACATCATCGCCGCAATTGGGCAGGAAAAGGAGGGGCGTTGGCAGCATTTCGAAGAAGTCACGGCAGCAATAGAAACGTCCCACCCGTTATTTTCCGGGATGATGAAAGTAGCGCCCCCTGCAGGGTTCCGACTTAACCATCAATCCATCCCCCGAATGAGCCAACGGTTTTCAGGCCGCAATGCGGCTATCAAACCCGACGCTCGAAACGAGCCCGACAGGGGTAAAGACCTATGCCACGATGGAGAACTCCCCGTCGCACAGCAAACAGCAGATGATCCGGAAACCCCGTTTGCCTTTTCGATGGAAGGTTTCACCGGTCGCAGACCACCGGAACTGCTTAGCCAGGTTTGGGCCCCGGGGTGGAACTCCAACGAGGCAATCAACCAGTTCCAGATTGAGGTCGGCGGACCGTTGCACGGTGGGGACCCGGGACTGCGTATCTTTGATTCCAACAGCAGCGGTCTAAATGAGAACCAATTCATCAACGCCGCTATCGGCTCGCTACCAGTAACCGAGGCGCGTGAGAAGGATGACACCGTTTTGGTGTGCGCCGCTGTTGAGATCTTTGGCAGTGAATCAATGTCGCGACGGAGTCCAGCGCTAGCAGAGCTGGCACCCGACATCTATTTGCGACTCCATTCGAAGGACGCTGGGCGTCTCAGCTTAGTTGATGGCTGTGCCTACCGCGTGCAGCTGATTAGCGAAACTTTTGGGACCAGTCTCAACGTAGTGATCGATATCGATAACACGATACCGGATAACGTGGCTGTAATACCTGCCGGGTATGCTGAAACACGCTGGTGGCAACAGCCCAGGTGGATGCGCCTCAAGTCAGTTAAGGTGGAACCATGAGCACCCAGGCTGAGCTATTGGCCCAGATGGCGTTGACGCTTACCGTCCTGATGGTTGCTGGCCCAATGTTGGTATGGGTGGAACGCCGCCTGCTTGCACGCTTTCAGCTTCGATTGGGGCCGAACCGTGTTGGCCCGTTCGGCATCCTGCAAACCGTGGCCGATGCCATCAAGCTACTAACCAAAGAAGACTGGGTGCCCCCCTTCGCTGATCCAGTCCCCTACATCATTGCGCCGATGATCCTCGGAATTACTGTCCTCGGTGCATTCGCAGTCGTCCCCTTCACGGAGTCAGGGGCTATCG
>JAYYTT010000298.1:0-2171 GCA_036344375.1 Acidobacteriota bacterium
AGAAGTAGCAGCTGAGCCCGAACCTGAAGCAGAGGCGGAGCCAGAAGCTGAAAAAGAGTAGGCTAAATACACCGGAGCCGATTGTGTCTCCGGGCCCCCGTACACACTCAAGATTTCACCGATAGGGGAGTTGTTCGATGCTTATCGAAGAATTGGTCTCAAACATTGCGAAGGCGCTCGTCGACAATCCAGATGACGTGCGAGTTAATGTCATTGAAGGAGAGCAGACGACGGTTGTTGAGTTGAGAGTTGATCCAGATGACTTAGGGAAGGTGATTGGCAAGCAGGGTCGCACAGCCCGTGCCATTCGTACTTTGCTAGGGACTGCTGGCAAGAAAGACAACAAACGCGTTCTGCTGGAAATTTTGGAGTAGAAGCATGTCTTGGGTGTCTAGCCAACCAGAGCCGTCGGACCCAGTGGTTGTCGGACGGGTTTTGCGGCCGCATGGCCTCGTCGGTGAAGTGATCGTGGATCCCACCGATTCTCGGACGGTGCACTTTGAGCCAGGAACATGTCTGTGGATGGCCGGGAGTTGGCGGGAGGTGATCAGGTGCCGGGTGCAGGGTGATCGGTGGATTGTGCGTCTAGGAGGTGTTGCCGATAGAGATGAAGCTGGAACGTTACGCGATGAAGAGATTAGCGTGGAAGCCGCGGGACTACCGGACCTGGGGAGCGGGTGTTACTACATTCACGACCTTGTTGGTTGTAGGGTGGAGAATACAGTGGGTATCAAGCTTGGTGAGATCGTTGCCGTGGTCCCCGGCCCACAGGACTGGCTAGAGATCGCACAGCATGGTGAGCGCAGCCTGGTGCCTATGGTGGGTGCGTTGCTAAAGGATGTGGATGTGGAAGCTCGGGTTGTAGTGATTGATCCGCCAGCAGGTTTGGCAGAAGCAACAAAGGCATAACTGCCTGCGAGAAACGCCATGAGGATAGACATAATCACGATCTTTCCCGGATTTTTTCCCGGGCCACTCGGGGAAGGAATTGTCGGCCGCGCCATCGGTAGGGGTCTTGTAGAGCTGAGAGTGCATGATCTGCGTGATTTTGCAGATGAACCCCACCGCCAAATCGATGACGAACCTTTTGGCGGGGGTGGTGGAATGGTGTTTAAGCCGGAACCTCTGTTCTTGGCTGTAGAGGCGGTTGCTGTCGAACTCACGGAACAGGGAGTTGAGGCCGGTCCGGTTATCATGATGTCTCCTCAAGGACAACTTTTGCAGCAGTCGAAGGCCGGGGAACTCGCGGTCCTAAAGCAAATGACGCTGCTCTGCGGTCGCTACGAAGGTGTCGATGAACGTGTGCGTGAGCATCTAGTTGATTTTGAACTCTCTATTGGCGACTACGTGCTCACTGGTGGCGAGTTGCCGGCAATGGTTGTCGTAGAAGCCATTACTCGGTTGCAGTCAGGAGCCGTTGGGGATGCCGAAGCTGTAGAGAGGGACTCGTTTTCTGAGGGGCTTTTAGATTATCCTCACTACACACGCCCGGCCGATTTTAGGGGATACTCGGTACCGTTGGTTCTAAGATCGGGGAATCACCAAGCGATCGCCACGTGGCGACGGCAGCAGTCGTTACTAGCAACAGCGCGTAAGCGTCCCGATCTGCTCGTCACCAAGACGCTATCTGAACAAGATCAAGTATTTTTGAAGAACGCAACGAGGGAGTAGTCATCGTGGACGTCATGAAGATGATTGAGAGTCGCGGGCAGAAGGAGGGAATTCCTGCTTTCAGCCCAGGTGATACCGTGAAGGTTCACCAGCGAGTCATCGAAGGTAACAAGGAACGCATCCAAGTGTTCGAAGGCGTGGTGGTTGCAAAACGTGGCAGCCGCAACAATGCTAGCTTCACGGTGCGGAAAATCTCGTACGGCATCGGTGTCGAGCGCGTCTTTGCATTGCATTCGCCTAACATTGAGAGCATCGAAGTTACCCGGTTGGGTAAGGTTCGCAGGGCTAAGCTGTATTATCTTCGAAGTCGTTCTGGAAAAGCGGCTCGCATCAAGGAGAAGCGAACCCAATAGAGCCTTTCGAGCAGGAACTGAGGCAGTCTGGCCTGAGCCGGATCGCTGGGCTCGACGAGGTGGGCCGAGGGGCGCTTTTTGGGCCTGTGGTCGCGGCCGCTGCTGTCGTCGATCCATTGCGCACGACCAAAGGCGTCAACGACTCTA
>JAYYTT010000299.1:0-6508 GCA_036344375.1 Acidobacteriota bacterium
ACATAAACAGCTCCGGCCTGATGGTCCATTCCGGTGGCCGATACGGCTGCAATACCGCCGCTAGAGGCGATGCGATCGCCGAATGCATCACGAGTCACAGTTTCTTTCAAGAATATGCGCCGTGGGGTGCCAAGTAATTTCCCGCCTTCATCACGGTACAGATAGGCCATACCGGTATCGGTACCCCGCGGAGCCGGTGAACCGACCCAAACGTCTTTGCCATCGATAGCAACCGCCGTGCCAAAGCGGTCACCACGAATGCCACTAAAGGCAGCTAGGCGCGAATGCTCCTCCCAAACACCGTTCTCCTCATCGTACTTATAAACATAAGCAGCGCCATGACCGTCGCCGCTACCAGGGGCACCAATTACAGCCGTGTTGCCTTCAAGAGAAATGGCGGCGCCGAAATTAGCGGCGCGCTCGTTCTCAGATCCAAACGAAGCTGTCTCGCGCCAGTTGCCATTCTCATAGCGAAACTCAAAGACACGGCCGACCTCGGGTACGGGCTGCGTATCCTCTGGAACTGGCGACGGTCCCCGCCCCCGACGACGACCACCGCCCTGAGGTTGAGCCACAACGTCCGCCGCACGAGTTGGCGCACCAACGAAAACGCGGCCGTCGGAAAAAGCAATAGACCTTCCAAAGCTGTCCCCTGCAACGATCCCATCGGTGGGCTCTAGGCTGCCCTGTAGAGTCCATCTTCCAGAACCGCCGCGCCGGAAGATATAGACCGCTCCAGGCTCGGCTGGTTGTGGTGTGCCACGACCCCGACGTCCACCGGCACTCGCAGCCCGACCCGGCTTGCCAACCATCATCCAGTCACCTTCTATAGCCATCGCGATACCGAAATCAGTGCCGCAGTAGCCATACTGCTGACCACAACCCGGGTCAGGTCCAGTAAGTCCATCTACGCTGAGAGTCCCAGAGGAACGCCAACTCGATCCGTCACGCTCGAAGGCGTGCAACATTCCCCCCCGCTGAGCTACGAAAAGGGTGTCTCCATCCAACGCAAGCACGGCGCCAAAACCATCGGCCCGCTCGGATTCCTCCGCTTGTAATCGCGTTACCTCCTCCCAAATGTCACCACTTTTTCGGTACACATAGACCGTGCCTTGCCGAAAACTGTTGTTGGGCTCACCAATGATCAAGTCATCGCCATCGACAACGACGGTAAGGCCGAACCCACTGGATTGCGCAAGGACGGGTAAGGACGGGATGACGACGAGGACTAAGTAAAAGAGAATGGCTCGCATGGGATGCATAAACCCTCCATGGGCAAAAATTGAAAATCTTATGGCTCGCATCATAACGAGCCAAACGGCAGGTTCCAACGGGATACCTTGTAGGTACGCCGCTTACTTAATTAATCGTCTCGACCGCAGTACCGTCTGAGATCGAGTCATCGGGGTGGACAACTACGGTTTCCCCGGCGCTCAGACCCGAGCGTACCTCGGCCCGCAAACCACTACGCTGACCAATCTCGATCTCACGTAGGTAGGCAACACCATCTACGACCACGAACGTGGCCCATCCGTCCCCGTGACGAAATGTGGCACTCGACGGAATGCTGAGGACATCGTTTCCGCTCCAAACGACAAAAACAGCGTCGACGCGATATTGATCGCCGAGTCTCTTCCACTTCTCCATTGGCGAAACGATGTCAACAACGGTCAACACTCGTTGTTCTTCGACACCGAGCGCAGAGATCTTGGTGAACCCAACCGGTTCTACAACCGAAACGACACCATCAAGTACACCCTCGCCGCCCCAACGCTCGAAGCGTACCTTCGTCCCAGGAGCAATCTTTACGGCATCTGCTGAGAGAACTTCAACTTCGACCTCCAATAGATCGGGGTCACCAACCTCGACCAGTGGCTGGCCAGCAACAACCACCCCCTCGCTTTCGTGCAACAAACGCAACACTCTACCGGCAACCGGCGATTGAACCGGTACGGTCTCGCCACCGGCACCGGCCGTCTCCGAGTAACGCAGGGCGGTCTGGGCCGCTTCGATGTCATAACTTGCAACGTCAACCGCTCGGTGTGCTGACTCAAGCCGAGCCGTCGTGCGACGTGCAGCAGTTTCCGAAAGTTCCAACGATGTTTGCGATATTGCTCCTTGTTCGAACAGCTTTCGCACCCGCGCAAGGTCAGCTTCCGCATACATGGCATCGGCTTCAGCCGCGCTAACTTCCTGCTCCGAAACAAGCAAAGCCGCCTGTGCCGCAGCTACGCGCGCTTCCGCTTGAGCTCGGGTACGCGAGTCGAGAACTTGGGAGCGCAACGGTTCAAGGTACAGCAACACCTCGCCTTCCTGGATCTCATCACCAACATCGAACCCTAGGCGTCGGGCATAGGCCGCCACTGGCGCCGAAACAACGTAACGCTCAACAACACGAGTCTTGCCTTCTTCCCGAACTGTCACTTCGAAGATCCCGCGATCAACCGAAGCCGCGTCGATAAGAACGGGGCTGGGCACAAATCCCATGGCAATAGCCGTAACCACAACGATGGCAACAGCCAACCAGCTGAGTTTTCGAAGCCAACTCACGAATTACTCCCTTGTCTTCAATACGGCGATAAGATCGAGATGGTCGACCCGGCGCCGGACGATGAGTCCCGAGATGACGGAAGAGACCAACACGATGCCAGCTGAATAACTGTACGTGCTTGGATCAATGATCGTCGGAATGCGAACCAAGTCGCTTTGAAACGCACTGGCCATGTATGCACACAGGCCTCGCCCAAAGATGAAACCAACCGGAATAGCCACAAGTGTCAACACCGCAATCTCTCCTAAAAGGATGTAGGAAACCTCGGCGCGACGAAAGCCGAGCACACGTAGGGAAGCCAACTCTCGACTGCGTTCCGCGAGGGCGATACGGGCGCTGTTGTACACCACGCCGATAGCAATCGAACCGGCAAGCATGGTCATAATGATCGACCAGGTCAGCAACTGGTTCCCCATCGTGGCGAAGAAGCTCTCGATCGAGTTATCAACATTCACCGATCCTGCAACACGTGGGACCTCTTCGAGCTTCAAGTAGATATCCTCTAGATGGGTTTCATCGGTGGCCAGGTAGGCCCCAGAGATTAGATCGCCTTCACCCATCAAGCGATTCAGTGCCGATCGATCCATATACGCCGACACACCAATATATTCGCTCACCAACGCAGTAAGGGGAACCTCACGGACTGGTTGGCGGCCCCTAAGCGCCTTCACCGTGACCATCTCGCCAGCCTGTACCCCAAGAACATTGGCCAGGTACCGAGTCAGCACCAAGCCTTCCCTGGGGAGCGGGACCGGCTGCAGAGACGTGTCAATCAATCGAACGAGTTCGCTTCCAGGCTCGATACCCTGGATGGAAGTACGAAAACTTCGATGATCTTTCTTGAGGTCAACGGGCACGAACCGGAACGGGTCGCCATATTCGACACCTTCGAGGTTCAGCAACTCGTAGTAGGCACGGTACGAAGTCGGTTCGACGAAGATGACCGCAAGATCCTCGCGTTGTGCGAAGCCGAACTGAACCTGGACCATCCGGTAAATAGCGTCGGAAAAGAACATACCGACCATCAGAACCGCCACCGAGAACGCGATTCCAATAATCGTCATCATCGACTTAACTGGCTGGCGCTCGATATGACGCAGGATCATTCGAGTCGGCTGTGTCAACAACCGTTTTAAGCCTAGTCGTTCGACAATAGCCTCACGATAGATGTCTGGCGCCTCGGGCCTCATTGCCTCGGCAGGCGGTTGGCTAACCGCTCGGAAAACCGAGTAAGCGGCACCAAGAAGGGCTGCCGTAAGGCTGATAACGGCAGCTCCGACCACTACCGGTAGTGAAACAGTGAACTGCAGGTAAGGGAATCTGTAGATCTCCATGTACATCTCGGCCATTTCCCGAGCGAGCTGTGTCCCCAGGCCAAGGCCAGCAACGACTCCCAAGATCACAATGACAGTAGTCAGCTTCGTGAAATGCCACAACACACCGAGATTGCTATAACCGAAGGCCTTGAGGGTAGCCACTTGCTCCCGCTGCGCCCGAACGAGACGAGTAATTACGATGTTCAGAAGAAAGGAAGCAACACCGAGAAAAATAATGGGGAAAATTCTTGCCATGATACGCAGCGATCGAAATTCCTCTGACAGGAATCGATGCGAAATCTGAGTGTCCCGACCAATTGCCCCAAAACCACCATAAGGCTCAATGACTTGGTCGAGTAATTCGATAACCGCTTCTTCACTGGCACCTGGCGACAAGGTCAACGTGACATCGTTGAAAGCACCGTCCATATCGTAAGCGGTTGCAAGCGGTTCGCGGTTCATCCACAGAACCCCGTAGCGCTCGAAGTCCGGGAAAACGCCACCAGGCGCGATCATGTAAATATATTCTGGGGAAAGAACCACACCGACGATGGTCAATTCCTGGCGGCGGCCATTAATAATCGCGGCAATCTCAGCGCCAGGCTCGAAGCCGTGAGCTTCGGCAAACGCCTCTGAAACCAAGGCCTCGTCGGCGCGCCCCGGCACAATCATGCGGCCACTGCGCAAATAGGTTTTGTTGAGCAAGGAGCCATAGGGCTCGTCGATCGAAATCAACGATCCCCTTACTGCGTCGGCAAAGTCGGGGATATCGAGCACAACATTAGCGACGACCCGTGTCTCAACCAGTTCAACACCAGGAATATCAGCGATTCGTTCCTTCACATTTTCCGGGGCTCGCTTCAAAGTCGCAAATACTTCAGCGAAGTTGTACTCCTGATAGAAGGTGGCACGGGTCGTTTGCAAAGATTCGAGGGTGCTCAGTGACATAACGAAGCTACCGACACCGCTTGCGATGACTATTGCGATAGCAAGAACTTGGCTTTTCATTTGCCAGAGCTCGCGGAACATCTTCTTGTCGAGCATCTTCATCGGATCACCAGTGCATCTCTTCCGGGGAGATCTTCATTTTGTTGGTCTCGACCTGAGAAATCGTCCCGTCGGTCAGGTGCAGAACGCGATCGGCCATCCCGGCAACCACAGCGTTATGGGTAATGATCACCGTCGTCGTACCGATCTCTCTGTTGATGCGGTTCAGGGCTTCAAGCACAACAACACCAGTGGTGGAATCAAGCGCTCCCGTCGGCTCGTCGCACAACAGTACCTGGGGCCGCTTGGCGATGGCTCGGGCAATGGCGACGCGTTGCTGCTCGCCGCCAGACATCTGGGCCGGGAAATGGTCAAGGCGCTCTTCCAATCCAACTAGCTCGAGCGCCTCGGCAGGGTCCATCGGGGCTTCGGCGATCTCAGTAACCACGGCAACGTTTTCGCGTGCGGTCAAGCTTGAGATCAGATTGTAAAACTGAAAAATGAACCCAACGTGGCGACGACGATACTTAGTAAGAGCCCGGTCATCGGCGGCAGTTAGCTCGGTGGCACCGTAAAAGACCTCTCCGCTGGTGGCAGTGTCAAGACCACCCAAAATATTGACTAGTGTCGATTTGCCACTACCTGATGGGCCTAGTAAAACCATAAGTTCGGAGTGATACAGCTCCAGGTCAACACCTCGCAACGCGTGGACATGAATCTCGCCCATGTCGTAAACCTTGGTGAGACCACGGGCACGAAAAACGGGCGTGCCTACCGACGTCTCGGCGCTTTGCATTGTGTCCATCAGGAGCTCTCCTGAAGCCGGGTTGACC
Source organism: Acidobacteriota bacterium (assembly GCA_036344375.1). GTDB lineage: Bacteria > Acidobacteriota > UBA890 > UBA890 > UBA890 > UBA890. The sequence continues at coordinate 5,688 of JAYYTT010000299.1, forward strand.
TCTTTGAAAAGAGTAACGCGTCCCGTAACGAGTGGGTATGCCACTTCCTAGCTGTGGTGGCCCGATGACTTGGTTACTTGGGGCACACTTATGGCTCCGCTTTCTTCCTGGCGTTTGAGCTAAGGTTTCCTAGAAAACAACTAGTTGAACACATCAGGGATTTAGCTATGGCGTTATACCTAGGGCTTGATTCGAGTACACAAAGCCTAACGGCACTAGTGCTTGAGGTTGAGCACGATGAGCATGGTCGCAGCAATGAACCCCCTCGAAAATCCTTGGTTTTTGAACATTCGATCTCGTTCGATGAAAACTTGCCACTATATGGAACCCGCAATGGTGTTCTGCCGAGCGAAGACCCGTCGGTGGCGGTGTCGTCTCCACTGATGTGGGCTGAGGCGTTAGACCACATGTTTGAAGCAATCGCGGTAAGCGGCTTAGACCTCTCACGGCTCGCTGCCATCGCTGGATCGGCTCAACAACATGGAAGCGTGTACCTGAGCCCGCGTGCCACGGGAGTCATGGCGGGACTCGTTCCATCTTACCCTTTGGTCGAGCAACTAGGGACAAGAACGATTGGCAACAAGGACGCACCAAAAGAAAGCATTTTTTCACGTCCGGTATCACCAGTTTGGATGGACTCAAGCACCATCGAGGAGTGTCGAGAAATCACCGGCGCAATCGGTGACGCTGCTCGACTAGCACAGCTCACTGGCTCGCGGGCTTTTGAGCGTTTTACGGGACCACAAATCCGCAAATTCTATAAGCAGGATCCTGAGGGCTGGGAGGCAACTGACCGGGTGCACATGGTCAGCTCGTTCATG
>JAYYTT010000300.1:0-3503 GCA_036344375.1 Acidobacteriota bacterium
ATCGATCAGGACATTGTTGATTTTGGTGTCGTTGTGCACCACGCGCAGAGGGATTTCTCCGGCGCGCTGCAATTTGAGCAGATCGTCGACTAAATCGACATAATGATCTACACGGCTGATTTCGTCACGCACTGAGGCGGCACGGTTACAAACATCTCGTTCAACCGCCTCCTTAAATGCGCTCAAGCGTTCTCGGGTATTGTGAAAGTCCGGGATTGTAAACGCCAGCTGAGGCGGCCCAAGGTCAATCAGCTGGCTCTGGAATTCACCGAAGGCGTGCCCTACTTCACGCGCCTGATCAACCGTCTCGACAACATCGAAGGTTGTGGCACCTTCGATAAACTGGAAGGTACGCCAATAATTGCCACGCTCATCAATCACCCAGTCAATATTGTCACGGGTTGAAATCAACGTCAGAACACGGCGTTCGAGGTCGTCTTCGCCCTGGGCTTCTAATTTTCCACGGATATGCTTGGTGACCCGCGCGAGGTTACACATCAGGGTTGCCGGGTCTTTGAAAATGTTGGTGTTGATTCGCTGGTGAATAAAACGACATTGACGAGTTTCCGTCCCTTTACCCACTGCACGCATCTCATAGGTAGCGACAAAAGTTTCGTTGATGTGGCCGCTTCCGTAGGCAATGGCGGAAACAAACTCGCCATCGATCTCAAGCTGTTTACCCAGCCACGACAGATCCATGCTCACGCCGCCCTCTTACGCTTTTCTTCTATTACAGCCGCTGATTCGGAAACGAACCGCTGCATCCGAACCGGAGACCGTTAGCCCCAGAGGCGTTCCGGATAAGCTCCCCCGTCGATCAGTTCTCGGATCTTGCTTGCAACAGTCTCACGGTCTTGCTGATAGGTAACACCGAACCACGGCCCACCACCTCGCAATATGCGGACCCGCATGTCCCCATCAACGATCAGACGGTCGATGACGTCGGGCAGGAGATACTCAGAGTTGGGGTCTTCGATATTCTCCTCAAGAAATTGGATCAACCCCTCCTCGAGACGTGACACAATCGTTTCAGAAAAGCCCCAAAAGTTCATCGATACCGTCTCATCACCACTAAGGCGGCACACCCCGCCCGAGCCACTCGGATAGGTCGCGCCGTTACCGTCCGGTTCGATGTTCGAGATCTCAACAATCTTCGCAAGAAAATTGCCAGTGGTGCGGCACAAGCCTCGGGTCACGGACCCATGTGCTGACAACGTCTCACGTAACACAAAGCCGACCATAGCGTAATCATCTGAAGGTGCCGAAAGTTGCTCCGAAAGCATCGTAAAAGCCTGGGCACCATAGAAATCGTCGGCGTTGATAACCGCAAATGGGCCGTGGACCAAGTCACCAGCAGCGAGAACCGCATGGGCCGTGCCCCATGGCTTCTGGCGACCTGTCGGAAGGTGGAAACCATCGGGAAGATCGTCGAGTTCTTGGAACGCATAGCGAACAGACACGCCATCAATGTCAGCGTATTTGGCCCCGACACCTTCAACAAACGCTTCCTCGATGTCCCTCCGAATTACAAAAATCACCTCGCCAAAGCCGGCCAACACAGCATCGAAGATCGAATAGTCGAGCAATGTCTCCCCAGCTGGGCCAACAGGATCAATCTGCTTGAGACCACCGTACCGACTTCCCATACCAGCAGCGAGTACAACCAGGATTGGCTTCGGGGCTGTCATTCCAGGCTTCCGTGTTGGTAAATGGCCCCGATCAAATATCCGTTACCCATAACCCGCCACAAGCCTCCACACCTGAGCCACAACGAAGCAGAGCCCAAAACCCATCGCTACTGGCAACAGGGAAGCCACCGCAGTCCATTTGGCACTCCCGGTTTCTTTATAGATCGTATAGATCGTTGTCGAGCAAGGATTGTGCACCAAGCTGAACAACATCAGATTAATAGCCATCAGTAGCGTGAATCCTCCAGCCTGCAAGACTGTCGCCGTACTCGAGACGTCATCAAGCTCGAACATTATCCCGGCCCCTTCACCAAATCCGGCAACCGGATTCACCAGAACAATTAGCATGAGGATCGTTGGCACCACGATTTCGTTAGCGGGGATGGCTACTAAGTAAGCCAACAGAATGACACCGCTTAGCCCGAAGAAAAGGCCCATAGGATTGAGCCAGTTGATGACATGTTCGGCAACGCTGATGCCAGCGATGTTGATGTTCGAGACCAACCAAATCACCGCTCCTGCTGGCAACGCAAAGACGATGGCACGCCACAAAACGTAGATTGTCCTATCGATCAACGACGTATAGATCGTTTGCAACACGCGGGGTGGTCGGTAAGGCGGTAATTCCAGATGGAATGTCGAAACTTCGCCGCGGAGGATTGTGCGTGATAGAAGCCAAGAAGTTCCAAATGACAGGAATATCCCAAACACTGCCACCGTAACAACCGCGAGCGCAGAAACCAGGCCACTTAGATACGCCGGCGCCAAGGCCCCAACAAAAATTGAAGCGATTAAGATCTGGGTGGGCCAGCGACCGTTGCATAGGGAAAAGTTGTTAGTAATGATTGCGATCAGGCGCTCGCGTGGGCTGTCGATGATCCGGGTGGCGATGATTCCAGCGGCGTTGCAGCCAAAGCCCATCACTGCGGTCAATGCCTGCTTGCCGTGTGCTCCGACGCGCTCGTGCACACGGTCCAGGTTGAAGGCAACACGTGGCAGGTAACCAAAGTCTTCGAGCAGTGTGAACATTGGAAAGAAAATCGCCATAGGCGGCAACATAACGCTCACGACCCACGCGGTACCAAGATACATCCCATCTATGAGCAGTCCTGAGATCCACCAAGGGATTCCAAGGTTCATCGCACCTTCACGTAACCAAACGTAAAGGTTGTCGATTAACAAGGTTGCCAACATTGCCGACGGCACATTGGCACCTGCGATGGTCAACCAAAACACTAGGGTTAATAGCGCCAGCATCACCGGGATGCCCAACGTGCGACTGGTCACAAGCCGATCGATTGCTCGGTCGAGATCGAAGCGCCTCCGCTCGTTGGCACCCGTTACGGCGCGATCAGCTAGCCGCGCTGCCTCAGTGTAGATGCCTTCCATCAGTACCTGATGGAAATCTGGGCCGACCTTCCACCTTAACTCGGAGGCAACCTCAAGGATTCCTGCCCCCATCTCATTGACCGCCGAAAACAACTTGTCTTCTGCTTCCACCACGGTGTTGTCCGCTTGATCCGCAGGTCCCTGGTCATCGGCTGAGCTTTTAGCGAGTTCTTCCTGTAGATGTATAAGCTCACCTGTGAGGACTGCCTGACTAATGCGTTCATCGCCATCAAGCAGCCTCAATGCCACCCACTGAGTATTAGGCAACATCGGGAAGCCTTCTTTGATCTTGTCCCCAAGTTCCGTGACAGCTAGGTCCAATGCCGTCGAGTGACCACCTCCTCGCTTTGGCTTGCCAACAAAACTTCCCGAGGCAACCTCCGCGATTGCCTGCAGGAGCTCATCGAGCCCCTCCCCATAGCGGGC
>JAYYTT010000301.1:0-6858 GCA_036344375.1 Acidobacteriota bacterium
TGGATGCGGTGAAGGCTACGACTGGCTACGAGGTTGGTTCAGTGCCGCCGTTCCACTGGCAGCCAACGGGCTTCCGCTCCTTTCTTGATGCTGAATTGATGGGATACGAGGTGCTTGGAGTCGGGGCTGGCATGTGGGGACACGAGATCATGCTGACACCAGAAGATTTAGTTATCACATGTGACGCGATTATTGCCAACCTGTCCGACCGCGAGAAGCCAGTTTAGGCTGGTGATGCTAGCGGACCCGCAATGAACCATCCCTAATGGCGGCACCAGCCCAAATTCAAGTTGGTGGTTGGGCGATCTGAGATCCGTGAGCTTTTTCGACTTCGTCATAATCATACGTGGTGATTTCAAGCCGATTGCCGTACGGATCAGCGAAGTAGATTGACCAGGAAACATCGTGGTCCACGATATCTGCTGCCCTGACTGGCGCACCGTTTTGATCGAAGACGGGAATGGCTTCAAGCTGGTCTATAAATGCGAGAAAACCCTGACCAGAGGCGCGAAACGCAACGCGTCGCCAGCCTACGTCTGCAGCCTGAGGGTCCCCAGCGAACAAGGCTATCTTCGTATTACCTCCATCGCTGGAAATCATCAAAGGGATTTCCCAGGGGAGGTTAGCGACCTTAGCAAGTCCAAGAACACGCTCGTACCAAGAAGCTGCCTGCTCGATGTTTGGTACAAGAACCTCGACGTGGTCTATCTGCGCAACAGCGAACCGCTTGGGCACGATTGTGAATCCGTGTTGGGCTTACCGAAGCACAACAACACCTGTGCCGTCATCATTCTGAATAGTGGTTCCGAATGGCGCCGAGACACGAATGAGGTCATCGAGTATTTTTTGCGACAGTTCCTCGTTGGCGAGAAGGGGCCGTCCACGCACCCAAGCCGCCGAGCCGAATTGCAGAGAAATTGGGTGCAGTTTGATGGAGACGAGTTCGCCGCCACGGAAGGTCGGCATGGCAATGACTGATTCCCAGATCTCGGGTGTTGCCGGAAAGCCACGCGTGCCGCCATCGTAGCGACGGTCGTTGAAGTCAGCGACGTGGTGGTTGGCCTCAAGAGCGTAGGCTTGGTAGTTCTCGTCGGGTAGCCGCAGCAGGGTCTCATTCTGAAAAATGAAATCACCGAGGCTGTAGAAAATTGGTTTGCCCTCGTAAACTTCAATGCCGCGCAGCGCGTGAGGACCGTGCCCCACAAACACGTCGGCGCCAGCATCGATCATCGCGTGCGCGAAAGTAACTAGAAACTCGGCCGGTTCCATGCGGTTCGGCCCTTCATGGGCGTGGATTGTGACAATCACGTAATCAGCAAGCTGTTTCGCATTTCGCACCACGGCCGCGATCTCAACAAGGTCATCCTCGTCCGGGGACGTCCTGACGCGCAAAGCATCACCGACGACGTATGTCTCACCAGAGAAACTTAGACGCTCCGGGTTCTCCCCCACCGGTTGGCCGAGTGCCGTCGCTGCGTCCCGCAGCTTCTCCATCGTATCGAGAGGCACGGTTTGGGTGGTTGTAAACCGCAACGGACTTAAGCCGGGCCGGGGCGGGATGTCATCACGTGAGCGCCCAGCGACAGAGTGGGGTGTAATAGTCGATGACATTGATATCAACGCCACACGAGCTTTTGTTGTCTCAAGGAACTTCGCCTCGCGCGCTGAGGTCAGGCTTCCACCGGTCCCTGCACCTACTAGACCAGCATTCCGTGTGTGCTTAATCGTCGCGATCATTCCTTCGACGCCATAGTCGCCGCTGTGGTTGTTGGCCATAGCCACGAGATCGAAGCCGGCCCAGGCCAATTCGTCGGCCATTTTGGGGTCGGCGCGCATCCAAGTGCCGCCCGACCGGGCTGCTGGGGCCATTTCGTAGTCGTGCAGCAACACTTCCAGGTTTGTAAACGCTACGTCGGCACCGCGGATCATCTCTATCATCTCGAGATAAGCTGGCTCCTCGTAGACTGATAGTGCACGAGTGATGATTGAGTCACCGGTAAGCGCCATGGTGAATTCGGGCGCAGTGTTTTGGACACCACCACCACCGGCTACCAACAGCAAGCATGCGAACAAAGACGCGGTACGCCACTCTCCCATATCTCTACTCCTCTCGGCTGACGATTTCGATCAGGTGATAACCGAAGGCTGTTTTTACTGGACCGTGAACCTCTCCGATCGCTTCGTTCCAGATTACTACGTCGAACTCAGGAACCATTTGACCAGGGCTGAATTCGCCAAGGTCTCCGCCCTGCGCTCCAGAAGGGCAACTTGAATGTTTGCGTGCCATGTCGCCGAAGTCGGCACCGGCGGCGATCTGGGTGCTCAGATCGTTGGCTTTATCTTCAGTGGAAACGAGAATATGTCTGGCATGCGCTGTGGCCATCGATGCTCCTTGGACCGGAAACTATTAGAAGGGTCGTTCAGGATTGTTGCACAACCCTAGCAAAAAACTGATGCCAAAAACCCGGGCTCCTTTGAGGAAACTGATTTTGTGCATCTGGTGCAATTCGGCGCAAGGTAACCGGTGCCACTGTCGAAGTCGACACACGCGCGTTACCGCAACAAGTGTCCAGTTTCGTCTGGGTGGCTAATAATGGCGAAGGAGAAAGAATGAATGGATAACAAGCCAGAAAATGACAACCCTAAAATCAGTCCACGGAAGCATGGACCGCTGCGCGTTGAGGGGCCCGTAAATTTCTTTGATGCGAGGGGAACCCAGATCGATCCTTTGCGAAAGAAAAAGGGAAACATCGCCCTATGCCGTTGTGGTTCTTCGCGAGCCAAGCCATTTTGCGATGGCAACCATCGAAACACTGGTTTTAGCAGTGCCAAGGCTACAGAGGGGGAGCAGGACCATCGCACTGATTATGCGGGCGAAGAAATCACGGTGCATGACAACCGCGGCATTTGCGCCCACATCGGCTACTGTGCTGATGAGCTCCCCGAGGTGTTCCAGGTTGGGGCAGAACCATGGATTGATCCCGACGGAGCCCCTGGCGAGCAGATCAAGGAACAGGCAAGTCGGTGCCCGTCAGGAGCCTTGAGTCACTCGGTCGACGGCGTGGAATATTGGGACGCGGAGAGGCCACCAGCGATACAAGTCGTTGCAGAGGGCCCGTATTTTGTCACCGGCGGCATCGAGCTTGAGGATGCCGAGAGAGGCCAAGGCGCATCTTTCGAGCACTATGCCCTATGTCGTTGCGGCCACTCGAAAAACAAGCCATTTTGCGATGGCAAGCATAAGCAAGCGAGCTTTGCCGATCCCGGCGTGTTTTGAGCTGTTTCAAAAACATTCCAGTCAACCAGCAGACCAACAGGACGAACGATGGAAATCCCTCAAGAAGACTACAAACGAATCGAGGAAGTGATCTACAGTGCTGAAAGCCCGGTGGGTATCGACGCCAAGAAGACGCATGTCATGATCCTGCACATGCTTGAGCAGATCGACGAGCGTTTGCGTCGGCTAGAGTCAGCTTCGGCCTCACCCTAAGTTGTGATGTGCGGCAGGTGTGCAATCGCATCTGCGAGTGCGGAACATAATCAGACAAACTACGTAATGCCTTCCAGGGATTGGGGCCATGCCCGATGGTAATGTTGCCTCTCTCGAAAAGGACTTGAGCCCCCATGAAATTCACTTCTGTCGTCATGCGCCAGTGGTTGGTTTATGTTTTTGTGGCGTCGATGTTTGCCGTTAGCTGCAATCCAGCAGGGTCAGGCGACACGCCGGGCCCCCAATCTGTTGCCACCATCACCGAGGCCGATGAAGTGATCGCGGTTATTGGTGACTCTGAGGTCACGCTCGGTGATCTTTTTGACCAGATAGGCGGCCAACTTGGCTTGATGGACTTTCAGTACAGTAGCCAGCGGCACCAGGTCATCGAAACGGCGATGAAACAGTTCGTAAGGACGAAGCTTCTCGAATCCGAAGCCCAATCCCGTGGCATTACCGTCGATGTGTTGGTCGCGGAGGTTCTCGGTGGCAAGGTGAGCGTCAGCGATGATGACGTTAATTTCTTCTACATTCAGAATCAGGCTCAGCTCGGTGGGCGGTCTTTCGAATCGCTTGCTCCGCAAATCCGAGCCTATCTCGAGAACGAGATTCGCGACTCGGTCCTCGAAGAGTTTGCCCAAGGATTGGTTGAGGATCACGATGTTAACTACGTGCTCAGCCCATTCCGTGTCAACATCGATACGACTGACTCGCCGATGTTCGGCAACGTTGAGGCACCAATAACGCTCATCGAATTTTCTGACTTTGAGTGCCCTTATTGCCAGTCATTCATCGCAACCCTTGAGCAGATCAAGGCTGAATACCCCGACGAAGTAAAGATCATCTTCAAGCAATTTCCGCTCAACGATATCCATCCGAACGCACAGAAGGCGGCAGAAGCTTCGCTATGTGCTCATGAGCAGGGAAAATTTTGGGAAGCCCACGATCTGTACTTCGCCGAGCAGGATCGTCTCGAGGTTGCCAACCTTGAGGAGAAAGCAGAGCGGCTAGGTCTCGACACCCTGGCATTCAGTGCGTGTCTAGAGTCCGGGGAATACGCTGATGTCATCAGCGCCGACGTTAGCCAAGGCACCGCAGTGGGTGTCAATGGCACCCCGGCGATATTCATTAACGGCCGCCCGCTGCGCGGGGGAGCGGTTCCGTTCGAAATGGCGGCAGAGATGATCGATGATGAACTCAAGCGCCAGAAGCGTTGAGATAAGGCTAGCCACTTTGTGAGCGACGAACTGATGTTAGAGGACGAAGCGGAACGTGAGCAGCAGGCGGAATACGAGTAGCCTGCTAGAAAAATAAGGCGGAGGGGGTGGGATTCGAACCCACGTCCCGGGGTTATAACCCGAGAACCCGATTTCGAGTCGGGCGCGGTACGGCCAGGCTTCGCTACCCCTCCGTACGAGAATCTCAGACTGGCAAAGGGAGGATAACATCGGGCCGGAGGCCATCCGAGTTGGCGAATCGCTATGCGCCCGGATCCCCCCGGGCCAGACTTTCTTCTCTTAGGTGAGGAGCGCGTCGCTAGTCAGGGCAATATCCGGATTTTGGCGGCGTCACGCCTTGTTCAGCCCGTCTAGCCGTCCTGCAAAAAGGTTGGCAATCGGTCGCGTTCGTTCTCCCCGCTCAAGAAGAATCTTCATCATCGAGGTTATTGGAGTGGCGAGCAGCATGCCAACGATCCCCCAAAGTGTGCCCCAGACCATCAGCGCAAGCAGAATCGTGACTGGATGAAGATCGAGCTCATCCCCCATAACCATTGGCTCAATTACATTACCGATGGTTAGTTGGATCGCCCCGGGCAGGCCGATGGCTAAAAACATGGTCATCGTGCTCAAATCTGGGCTAACTAGCACGACAGGCAGTGGTAGCAACGTTGCCACTATCGAGCCAATGCTGGGAATGAAGTTGAGCAGGAAGGCCATTAGCCCAAAGGCCATTGCCAGTTCGATGCCGAGGACACTGAGAATGATTCCCACCAATATGCCGGTAAAGGCTGAAATAATGAACTTGAAGGCGACGTATTTCTGCACCCTCTTTTTAACTTCAACCCACATGCTGTTTGCGGGAGCCTCGTGTGCTGAGCCGCCGAGCAGCAAAAACATGAGGAAGATCAAGACGATCGACCCTTGAGACACGAGGGAAACGATCGCGTTAGTGATGCTGATCGCTGCTGTGCTGATCGCGTTTAATGGCAGCGAAAGAAGTTCATCTGTATTCACCCCTAGGTCTTGGAGCGGAAGGTTTGCGAGTGCGCTATCGACCTGGTCCAGTACCAGCGCTTGATACGTTGGAGCGTTTGTTGCCAACCGCTGGGCAGATGTCATGACCAGCATCGCAGCTAGTGTCAACAGGGTGACCGCAAGAATCAACGTCAGTACCACCGCGGCCCACTTTGGAACCCGCAGTTTGCTGGTTAAGTAATCAATCAGCGGTGAAAGCCCCAATGCGATGAATAGCGACAACACGAAAGGCACAAAAACGGCCTGTAACCACCAGAGCATAGCGCCCACCGCAGTGGTTGCCAGGATGACCAGGCACGCCGTTTGAATTCGCTCGTCAACGGTTTGTTGGCTCATTGCGGATCGTTCCAAGGTTCGATCGTGGCGCGCTCGATTGTTGAGCCCTCAAGCACTCGGTCGACAACTTCCATCCCCGACACGATCGTGCCGATTATCGTGTAGTTGTAATCGAGACGAACGTTGTCGGCAAGGTTAATGAAGATTTGAGAATCACCTGTGTCACGTCCGCGCGTGGAAATTCCGACAGTGCCACGCAAGTGAGAGCGATTTCCAACTTCATCTCGGCTATATGGGCCATCACCAACATATTCGTTTGCTCCAGGACTTCCACCTTGGATAACGAAGTTGGCAACCACACGGTGAAAGGTCAACCCGTCAAAGTATCCGTCGCGCACTTGCCGCGCGAAGCGCGCGACATTGGTTGGCGCCTCATAAGGATGAAGTCTGACCTCGATGACGCCACTATTTTGCATCTTCATTCGAACCCTTGCTCGCTCAAGGTTGATGAGATCTTCGGCAGTGGGAAACGGAGCCAGGGGCAAAGGAGTTGGCGAAGCAGAGACAGTGGAACCGGTCCAGGAGAGCAAAATCTGGGCTGCCTGCGCCGCAATTCGTGAGTCAAAATCCTCAATGTAGGGAAGAATGCTGTCGACATTGTCCGCATCGCCAAGTTCTCCGATGCGTCTTAGAATGGCAAGCCGCGGATCACGTGAAGTCTCTTTCTTCTCGAGCGTGACCCGCTCAAGGGCTTCAATCAACATCGCCAAAGCGTCTGGATGCTCAGTGGCTTCCAGCATATCCGCCGCGGTGATCAAACGTTGATAGTCTTCGCTG
>JAYYTT010000302.1:0-3023 GCA_036344375.1 Acidobacteriota bacterium
TGTCGATATTAGGAATTCATTTAGTAAAACGAAAAATGTGGAAGACTCTCTGGATCCTATTGGGAATTAGTGTCTTCTTAGTAGTAATGGGAATCATGCTCCTGTAGAGAAGGCGAATAGTCGCGGTACCCCACTGTTCTCATGATCAGCGCTCTGTTTCCATCGTGAGGTAGTCGACAAGCAGCGCCGCCATCGCCTTCATCCCGATCGGAACTGACGAGTCATCGGCCATAAAAGTGGGGGTATGATGGCCGCCTGACGTTGTTCCTGGAACAACCTGTCCGAGCCTGAAGAAGAAGCCTGGAATTTCGTTGGCGTAGTATGAGAAGTCCTCACCGCCCATCACCGGATCGAGGGTGACTACGTTTTCGGCTCCAACGATACGCTCAAGCGTCGGCCGCATTGCGGCGCCGAGTTCCGCATCGTTGATCGTTGCTGGCGAGCCACGTTCATAATCGAGGGTGTAACTGCCACCGCCAGCGGCGGTGATGCCGGAAAAAATCTGGTGCATACGACTTTCGACAACGTCGCGAATCTCTTCGTCATACGTGCGTACCGTACCCTCCAGGTGGACTTCCATCGGGATGATGTTGAAACGCTCGCCGCCGCGGATAATGCCTACGGTTACGACGCTAGGCTCGAGCGCCGGTAGAGTGCGCGAACGAATCGTTTGCAGGGCCGTTACTGCCTGTGCTGCCATCACCACTGGATCGACACTTAGGTGCGGGTAGGCGCCGTGGGCCTGTTTCCCCTGAATCTTGGCGATGAAGTGGTCCACGGCAGCGAGAGCTGGACCCGACGTGTAGCCAAGTGTGCCGACATCCATTTCGGCGAGGGCGTGGAGTCCGAAGATAGCGCTCGGGCGGGGGTTCTCAAGGACGTTTTCGGCGACCATCAAGTCTGCACCGCCCTCTTCTCCCGGAGGGGGTCCTTCTTCGGCGGGTTGAAAAATAAACTTCACCGTCCCAGGCAACTCATCGCGCATCGAAGCGAGAACCGAGGCGACACCCATCTGCACCGCTGTGTGAATGTCGTGGCCGCAGGCGTGCATGACCCCAACCTCTTTGTTGAGGTAAGTCGTCCGCACGGTCGACTTGAATGGGTACGGAGTTTCTTCGGTGACCGGGAGGGCGTCCATATCAGCACGGACTGCTACAACCGGTCCTGGCCGCCCACCTTCCAGGATACCCACCACTCCGGTGTGGGCGATCCCGGTCGTGACCTGGATGCCAAGCGACCGTAAATGCTCGGCGACGAGTGCCGCAGTCTTGAACTCACGGTTGCCGAGTTCTGGGTTCTGGTGGATTTGGTGACGGTATTCGATGATCTGGGGAGCGAACTGATCGACTGCCGCAGCAATACGATCATCGGTTTGTTGCTTAGCAGCCAAAGTTGAGCCAGAGGCGACCAGAAAAATCCCAGAAATTACGGCAGATACGACAAACAATGTACGCGACCGGAAGAGTGTCAAATGCATGGAAACCGACCAGTTCTTTGTCCCTGAGGGGCATCGTATGAACGGAAGCAGGTCACGCAGCTCCTGCTAGCAGGCTATGCCAAAACCTGCCGACGTTTCGTTCAGAGCACCTCGTGTTTCGCGTGATTGGGTGTCAAACGTTCCAAGACTTCATATAATCGCAGAGGCCTCGTCTGTATACCAACGAGACTCACAGAGAAAAGCCCCCGGGTTTGCGACCCGAGGGCTTTCTTACAGCTCCTGAGGCAGGACTTGAACCTGCAACCCTCCGGTTAACAGCCGGATGCTCTGCCAATTGAGCTACTCAGGATCCTGAAAAGATTCTTGGCGGGTCGCTGAGAACCCGTGCCACATCAAAATTAGCATCGCGGGGGACCGCTCTCAACCATTAGTGAATCTAGGTGGCGTTGGGCCACTATGTCACGACCCCATGGAGCGTTCTAGAGTTCACGGCGCCCCTCCAGTGACCGCGCCATGGTGACCTCGTCTGCGTATTCGAGATCACCTCCCACGGGAATCCCTGTGGCGATGCGAGAAACAATAACGTTGAGCGGCTTGAGTAAGCGAGCAATATAAGCCGCGGTGGCTTCACCCTCAACGGTGGGGTTGGTGGCGACGATTACCTCACGAATAGTGCCCTCCTTGACGCGGGTGAGAAGCTGGGCGAGGTTGAGTTCATCAGGGCCGATACCGTCAAGAGGGGAAAGAACGTGCCCGAGCACATGGTAGCGGCCTGGGAAGCGAGTTGTACGTTCAATGGCTCCAACGTCGAGGCTTTCCTCGACGACACACAGAAGATCATCTTGTCGACGTGGGTCATCACATAAAGCGCACGGATCTTCGTGGGTCAAGATGTTGCATATGCCGCAAGGCTGCACACTGGATCGGACGGCACGAATCGACTCTGCCAACCGGTCAGCCTGGTCCTGGGGCACCTTCAACAGATAGAAAGCTACCCTTTGTGCCGTCTTACGGCCGATACTTGGCAGCCGCGTTAGTTCTTCGATGAGAACGGCGACCGGTCCTGAATCTTCGAGCGCCACGGCTCCTTAGCCCATCATCCCGGGCAGGCCCATCCCGCCCATGATTCCACCAAGTTTCTGCTGAATTTCCTCGTCGACACGTCTTGATGCTTCGTTGATGGCAGCGACCACAAGGTCCTGCAGCATCTCGATATCTGAAGGGTCGACTGCGTCGGGATCGATGCTTAGCTCCAAAAGATCTTTTTGCCCATTCACTGTCGCGGTGATAGCGCCTCCGCCGGCAGTTGCTGATATGCGCATCTCGCCAAGATCACGCTGGAACTGGTCCTTCATTCGCTGGGCTTCTTCAAGCACCTTCTTCATTTTCGTGTTGATCATCTGTCACACTTTTTAAACGTCTTCGACATCAGTCAGGTTTCCTCGCAGAGCGTCGACTAAGTTCTTGACCATTGGTTCTCCCTGCGCACGTTCCCAAAGCTGTTCGTTCCGCTCCTGTGGCGGGTCTTTGGGTTTCAAGTTTTCCGCGGCAGCCTCATTATCAGCCTCGTCAGCATTGACCACAT
>JAYYTT010000303.1:0-2825 GCA_036344375.1 Acidobacteriota bacterium
TGTAGCCAATCCTGTTCAGTACCCGAATGATCGGATCCCATTTCACGTGACCACGACCCGGCGACACAAAGTCCCAACCGCGACGTGGGTCACCAAAGTCAAGATGGGACGACAAAATGCTGCTACGGCCATCCAATTGAACGCTAGCGTCCTTGACGTGAACGTGGAAGATGCGATCACTGAACTCGTTGAGGAATGCAACGGGATCGACAAACTGGGGAATCAGGTGGCTAGGATCGAAGTTGAAACCGAAGTTCGGATGGTTTCCGATCGCGTCAAGCGCACGGCGTGCCGTGTAGATATCGTAGGCAATTTCGGTTGGGTGCACCTCAAGCCCAAAGCGGACACCGTGTGTGGAATAAGCATCCATGATCGGTGTCCACCGGTCAGCAAAGTCACTGTAGCCAACGTCGATATCAGCCTGTGAGGTGGGCGGAAAGAAATACAGCTTTGACCACACACTGCTTCCCGTGAAACCGTTGACAACCTCGACCCCAAAAAGCTTGGCAGCTTGCGCGGTGTCAATGACCTCCTGCGCGGCGCGTTGCCGAACACCTTCGGGATCGCCATCCCCCCATATTCTTGGGGGGATGATCGCCTGGTGCCGCTCGTCGATCGGATCGCAGACACATTGCCCTACTAAGTGTGTACTGATCGCAAGACAACAAAGCCCATTCGCTTCCAAAAGGTCTTTCTTAGCGTTTACATAACCATCGTTTTCAAGCGCCTTATCGACTTCAAAATGATCACCCCAACAGGCGAGCTCAAGACCGTCAAACCCCCAATTCTTAGCTTTGGTTGCCAATGTTTCGAGCGGCAGGTCGGCCCATTGGCCGGTGAACAGTGTCACAAGTCGAGACATGAATACTCCATTACCTGGTTCAATCTGGAGTCCCGTCTACTCTCAGCGGTCATAGCTTCCGGGAAATAAATGTGGATCAATTCTAGCAGGCTGCTGAAAACCTCCCATGGCGTGTTGCGAAAGCGTAAAGATAGATGCGGGGGTGCAATAAAGCAGGCAATATTGGCCTACTCTGGGCAAGCATAAACATTGTTTTTACGCCACCAACGCCATGGCGGTGGAAGTTTCTTTGGAGTTCTTTACCATCCTCTTAACGGCACACACCCCAGCCTGAAACGGTAAACTACTAACGTTATGGAAAAATCTGTGCGCCCTACTAATCTTGTTGGTCTCCGAATCGGCATCGCGGTATTGATGCTAGCGGCAAGCCAGTCATTGGCCCACGGGCAAGAAAGCGCTCTTGTCTATCCCGTCGATATCGTTGCCAACGATAACGGTTGGGTGATTGCTGACTTCAAAGCACACGGGTTGTTGGCTGTCGATGAGGATGGAAACGTTGCTACCATCGTGCAAGGACCAGGCTTGCCGAGGACCCCGCTCTATGGAACCCGGGCCATCCTAGAAGCGCCTGACGGCGACGGCTGGCTGGTAGCTGATCCGGGAACGTTTGCCCTTTATCGAGTGAGCCGCGACGGTACACTGTCGACGATCACCACGGATCTCGACATCCCCCAAGGGCTCGCGAGATTCGACGACAATTCGGTGCTTGTATCGGATCTCCGAAGTGGGATCGGCGCGGTAATGCACGTTACCCTGGAAGGCACTGTCTCCGTTTTTGCCGAGATCGATAGCCCAAAAGGAATCGTTCAAGATGGCGAGGACGGTTTCGTTGTTGTCTCTCACGGTGACCGTGCTTTATACCGACTGGATCGTGATGGAAGTGTGAGTACCCTGCACAAGGGAGAACCCTTAGATTTTCCCCATGATCTGGTCCGTCTTCCGGATGGCAGCTTCATGGTCACCGACGGGTACGCCAGCGCAGTATTTCATGTGTCTGCTGCGGGGCAAGTAACTTCTTTTGCCGAAGGGGCACCGCTGGTCACGCCGCAAGGGATCGCGCGAGAAGCGAACGGCACGCTGTTTGTGGTCGACCCGCAAGCCGGCGCCCTCTTTCGTATCGGCACCGATGCCACCATCGATCGTTGGGTCGAAGTGGGTTCTTAGAGCAGCATTCCAATTGCGCCAAGCCCTATGTTCGGGCACGCTGCTAAGCGTTTATTCATTGCTGGCGAAAAAGGTGTCTCAGGACACTCGGCACAGAAACTCATGATTGTTCATCACTCAACGCTCGGACCCGCATGACCGATTGGGATGTCATTGTGGTTGGCTCGGGAGCAGGTGGGCTGGGTGCAGCCGTCGCGCTATCGAATGTAGGAAAGCGTGTGCTGGTTCTGGAACAACACTATCTTCCAGGAGGATGGACGCACTCATTCGCATTGCAGGGTCATAAGTTCAGCCCCGGAGTGCACTACATCGGCGGACTCGATAAAGGAGGTCCTTCACGAAACCTGTTCGAGGGGCTTGGAGTCGGTGCGAACCTTAAATTCTGCGAACTCAACCCGGACGGCTATGACCACATCGTGTTTCAGGATGAGACCTTCGACATCCCGCGTGGTCGGGAAAAGTTTATACGACGTCTGATCAAGCGATTTCCGGAGGAACGTAAGGGTATAGAACACTACTTTGAACTAATGATGAGGGTCCACAGAGGCATCTCCAAAGCGGCGGAGATTAGAGGACCTCTGGATGCTCTAAGACTCGTCTTTAGCGAACCGGCTGTGGCCTTCAAAGGGATGAAGCCAGCATCACGGATCATCGACCGTTATGTGAAGGATGACAAACTCAAGGCGATCCTTGAGGCACGCTCAGGCGACCATGGCATGTCACCCACGAGGGTGCCGTTCGCACAGCATGTGGCTATCGAAGGGCATTACTGGGAAGGGGCCTGGTACCCCAAGGGCGG
>JAYYTT010000304.1:0-2654 GCA_036344375.1 Acidobacteriota bacterium
GAGAATGATCTGTTCATCCAGCTGATGAAGCTTAAAAATACTCTGCGCTACATGGCTGGCGAAGAAGAACTCACACACCTAGGCGCGGATTACTACGACTACTACAAGTGAGCTCGCGCCTACTATAGCTACTGGCGGGCCCTAGGAATGAGTTCCGTTTCCATTCGTTGGCCGTCTCTCATGTAAACAACAGCTACTGGCACATCAACCTTGATTGCAGCAAGGGCGGCCGTGTAATCGTAGATGTTGGTGATCGTCACGGCCGCGAATTCGATGATTACGTCGCCACGACGCAAGCCGGCGTTTTCGGCTGGACCACCCTCGATGACACCACCTAGCAGCAGCCCATCTTCCTCGGTCGCGTAGTCCGGGATCGTACCGGTAAAAACTCTAACCATGTCACGCGATCCCCCTCCTTCGGCGCTTTGCATCACCGTCACGAACGCTGGCGCCTCGTCAAGATTGGCAACGCGGCGCACCAACAATGCGCCAAATCGTGCAACCCGCTCAAGATCACCGTAGTTGATAAGGTCCGAGTCATCACCTGGACGATGGTATTGCTCGTGGGTACCCGAAAAAAAACTTAGCGTCGGCACATCTACCAAGTTAAAAGCCATACTGTCGGTGGGTAACCAGGGGTCTTGTTGGGTACGAATATCGAAGCCAATCGGTACATTGGTGCGTTCTATTAAACTGGGCCAAGCGTCGCTGCTGCCAACCGCCTGGATCGTTAGAACGTTATCGCGCACCCGCCCCACCATGTCGAAATTGATGTAAGCGGCCAGTTGATCAGACGGCAGGACCTCCGACTGAACAAATGCGTGGGCACCCAGAAGCCCGAATTCCTCCCCCGACCAAAAGGCGAGCACGACTCCTCGCTCCCGCGGCATTGTAGCGAGTTGGCTGCCAGCCTGGAGAACTGCAGCAACACCCGATGCGTTGTCGTCGGCGCCATTATGGACATTGCCAACCTCATTTCCACGAGCCAACGAATTGCCTCCAATACCGAGCCCGAGGTGGTCGTAGTGAGCCCCAAGCATGACGTACGATGGACCACGTTCTACCACTGCTGGAATCGAAGGCGGGAGATAGCCAACAACGTTGTAGCCATTGGAACGCTCACGCTGGATCTTCACATCTAGCGTTACCTCAATATCGGGAATGTCGAAACCGGGAGTGTGCGGGTTGCCGGTATCAAATTCTTCTTGGATTTCTCTTAAGGACTTCGTAGAAGCGGTTGCAAACAGTGTCTCGGCAATATCACCAGTGATAGACACCGCAATGATTCCTGATCCGGCAGCGGCTGCGTCAAAGGCCATCGGTACCAGCTCGCCGGCGTTCGGCGAGCGCGGACCAGTGACCACGACAAGTGCCTTGGCCCCGAGTTCTCGCGCCCGCATCGCCTTGTAGCGAGGGTCGGTAAAGCGGCCCATCATGGCGCGGGTCTCCTGATCGACGTCTTCAGGCATATAGCGGAACACGACGACAATCTTGCCCTGAACATCCAACGCCGCGAAGTTGTCGTACGGATAGTCGACATTGTCAGGAATTGTGATGCCGTAGCCAGCAAACACTAGTGGGCCACTAACCTCACCTGTGTCCGAAAATGTCAATGCTCGGACCTCTCCTTCTCGGGAACGCACGGGAGCCTGCAACACATTCCCGGATGCGAAAAGCCTGGAACCAATGTCCGTGATACCTGAAGTGAACTCAAATGGCAGCCGGTAGCCACGGGAGCCAAGGATGGGTATCGCACCGATTTCCTGCAACTGTCCGATGATGTAGTCAGCTGCTTTCTCGGCGCCGGGGGTCCCAGTCAGCCTGCCACCGAGGTCATCCGAAGCGAGAAACTCCACGTGGTTTCGCAAACTTGTTTCAGTTTGTTGCAATGCATCCAACGGGGCAGATCTCGAACCCGCAACCAAAATACCCATCACAACAACGGCAATGAACCGATTACTCACGTCCTCTATCTTTCTCGTGATGGAGCCGCGCCAAGTAGCTCGAGAGCGTTATTGTGGTTCCAATCAGACAGGAAGATCTGGCCTGACCCTTGGCCCCCATCGCTGTTACGGCTCGATGTAAACGCAAGCTGGGTACCATCAGGTGATGGAACAGGAAGGCCGTCGAATCCATCAGTTGTGGTCACCCGAACTGGTTCCTTCATGCCTTGGGTGTCAACGATGTAAATCTCGAAATTCGTGAATCCAAGTTTGTTGCTCGAAAAGAAAATGTACTCACCCGAAGGATGCGGATAAGGCGCCCAGCTCATAGAGCTAAAGTCTGTGAGCTGAAGCTGCTCAGTTCCATCAGGCTTCATACTCCACAAGTCAGCCATTAGCCCGTTCTCGGTAAACCTACGCCAGACAATGCGGGAACCGTCAGAAAAGAAAAAAGGGCCACCGTCATAGCCTGGTACGTCTGTCAATCGCGATTGATCGGATCCGTCCGCCCGCATGATGTAGATCTCAGCAAAATAGGCTGGGTCGAACTCGAGCAAGGTTAGCTCTTCTTCGCTGAGTTCATGATCATATGCTTGCCGATTTGATGAGAACACAATCCATTCACCGTCAGGCGAAACGCTCGCCTCAGCATCGTAGCCAACTACTTCAGTCAGCCGGACCAATTCCTTGGGATCAACGGTGCCATTAGGC
>JAYYTT010000305.1:0-3245 GCA_036344375.1 Acidobacteriota bacterium
ATACCCCGGCGTCATACCCAGACTTGCTGAACAAGGTACGGCTGCCTACGCCAAAGCGGCAGACTTGCTCGACTTTCTCGGTTTTCGAGTACTGGACAGTACCGACCGTGTACAGCTCCAACGACGAGTCGGTGATCGACAGGCACGGCAACGCCAGATGCTTGGTCACATGGGAATTTCGGTTCCCTTGTATTCACGTCTGTGGGCGGCAGGTGAACCGATTCTGTTGAACATTGAAGACGAACAAACGCCGCTAGTGTTCGGGGCCAAAGCTTGGACCAATGAGATATTTGGAAAAGATCTCAGCGGTGATGCGCTTTTCAGTGCTCTCATTAGTGACAGTGAGGCCCTCAAGGTCCTGGCAGGTTACGGGTCGCTCGATCGCACAACCCGTGATTGGTTATTCGACAAAGTCGGCTTGGAGGCGCTACCCAGAAAGGCAGAGGTTGCGACTGGTTTCCTCCAGCTAGCACCGTATCTGCGCGTTGAGAACGATCAGCTCCAACTGCCAGGGGGTAATCGTGACTCGTGGGAAGCAATCGTTGGCAGATGGACTGAAACCACCGAACTTATTACTACCCTGTTGACGAAAGATGACGGCCGCCCCGCGCATCTATGGAGATCACTGGCACTGGTACCCGAAGACCGCGCCGCTTACCTCCTGACACTAAATCACGCAAATGCCGAGCAAAGGGGCACTTGGGCGAGAACACTGTATGGTGTGATTCGTTCTCCTGACTTCGGACAACCGATACGGTGGCCTGAAGATACGGGCGAGCTGTTTGTCAACTTGCGGATGTTGGAAGGCAACGTCGGCATCGCCTGGCCAGGCGGCGCGAATGTCTGGCTGGCAGCTCTTAACGACGACGACTTGCTTGAGACTGACAGCGAACTCGATGCTTTGCTCGGGCGTTTTACAACCAATGTCGAGTATGGGCCTGTTGTCGACGCGCGTTTGCTTACCAAGATCCTGGCGGAGTCCGAGCCCGGGGATGACGAACCTACCTCGATCCGCAAATACCTGGCGGTATCCTCAGCGATTCGCTACCAGCCCATCACGTCAATACGGCGAGCGATTCCTCTGCTGTACCGCAACTATCGACGTTTCGGTCGCGCTTACGGTTTTTTTGTCATGCCCGCACCGCTACCCGCAGGCACCGTTGAGCAACTAATCCACCATCTGCAACAGGTGGACAAAATTGAGCGGGAAGAGGCGCGCATTGACGCCATTAGACAATTGCAGGCAACGATGTTGCTCCTGCACAAGGTACTACTAAACGATCTCCTCACGGAAGTGGATCGTGACGCCTTGCTGTCGAACTTCTTGAAAGTACCAATCACCTACACATCGCGAAACAGTGCGTCGGCAAGTCAAGGATACGGGGCAGCAGTTACCGAATTTTGGCGCAAGGAGTTAGTTCCAGCGATGGCGCGCGGTCTCCAGGCAAACGGATGGCCCGGCAATCCAAAGGACCTTCGGAGTGTCGTCGTAACTGCTCTTGTTGGCCGGATCGGTATCGCTGAGCTTGAGGTCGATGGGATCGACTACAACTTCCTCCCAGCAGCAATGCAGGGTCGCCGCATGCACACTCACCTCTTGGTGCAGCAGCAACCAGCTTTCGAAAGCCTTTTCCGGCTTGACGAGATCGCTGCTGATCTCGAAACGAGCCCAACCCAACTCACGTATGCGAACGAAATCGAAACAATTGTCTCTGCGGTCAAGGCTCAGATGCCACCCAACATCGGTGACGAAGAAGTAACCGATGCGCTCCCTGTCACCGTGGCACGTGATCAGTTATTCGATCGCGCCGAGATTCTCGTCGGCCAGCTGCACGACGGTTCGGCCCTCCCGGCCACTATCGAAAACTTCCGAAACGCGCTAAACGTTTACCTAGGGGATGCGCTCGTTGGAATTGTCTACGCGCTTCACATGGGAGACCCAAGTACATTCACCTATCAACAGGGGCATATCGCCTGGTTGCACCGACTAATCATCGCCGAGCTGCGAGGACAGGGGGCTGAAGATCTATTTGGCCCATGGGCAGCAACAGCCGAGAGTTGGATTCTTGACGAAGGTTCCCGAATGCACAACAGCCTTTTCGGGGCACCGGACACTCTTAGTCGATGGAACATAGAGGACCTGATCGCTTCGGGCGCACCGCGTGATCCGATTGCAGCTGAGACCTGGGCAGCAACTTTCCCCCACATCCACTTGCCCTCAATAACCCCAGAAGCCCAACGCGTCGTTGTCCGGCGTCATGCACTAGCCATAGCTTGGATACGCGAGGCGGTGACGGCGCGTG
Organism: Acidobacteriota bacterium; assembly: GCA_036344375.1. Lineage (GTDB taxonomy): Bacteria > Acidobacteriota > UBA890 > UBA890 > UBA890 > UBA890. The sequence continues at coordinate 2,304 of JAYYTT010000305.1, forward strand.
ACCCATATATGACGCCTTCATTCTGGGTCACAGCAGATCGCACTAGCACACCACCGAAACTTGTCACTTCGTTGCGTCGGCTAATGCATCCACGTGAGTTGCAGAGCTTTATTGACGCGGTCACTGCTGGTCATGAGGACATCGCTCTGCACCTGGTCAGCGATGGTAACCGCTATCTGTTAACGCTTGGCCTAGACAATTATGATGTGGACGCGCCCATCGAAGCTCGGTGGCTCATTGATCAAATGGTCGGGATGCCGCATTCAAGACGTGGCGACTACCTTGGGCTCATGACACCAGCTGCAGTGCCTTACGGGGAGGCCGGTGATGAGGTCGCCGACTCTCTACTCTACAGCCGCATCTTCGACCTGCGTATACGACTGGCAATACTGATGGAAGAGCAAGGATTGCCGGCGACGCTTCATCCTCGACTACTAATGCGCGCCATGGCCCACATTTTGTCGAACATGGTGCCGGCTAACTGGCAACCTTGGCGCAACATCCTTAGCGCCATTGACAGTGAAATCACAGAAAAGGCATTGAGCCAATGGGTCATTGACCTAGCCTTTGCTGACGAGTTAACACCGGTGGATCCAAATCTCGCATTGAGTGAAATGGCCAGCGCGAGCGGAGGTGCAAGTGGCCCAGCTGGACGCACCGGAACGCTCGGGGTCCCGTTTGATCCATCCCAATTTCAGGCTGCTTTTGGCGCCGAAGTGAACATGGTGACAGTAGACATCAGTGCTTGGGACGACGACGAAAATTTCGTCGCCGATCTGACGCTTGACGACATCATCATTACACGCAACGACATACCAATAACACCAAGTTTTCTTCGGCTCGAGGGAAACCCTGAACCATCCTTGTTTCTTGATGATCTGCCAGAGGGTGTCCCAGAAAAAGTGTTAGCCGCACCTCGAAATTTCGTTCTGGTCGCCGACA
>JAYYTT010000306.1:0-5063 GCA_036344375.1 Acidobacteriota bacterium
AGCGCTGCAATCAGCGTGTTGGCAACACCCGTAAAGTTTCGCATGGTGCCGAAAGTATCTCTGTTTCCTCCTGTGAGTACCAGCTGCAGTGCGGATTGGGCCAGAATAGATTTCAGCCTAGTTAGGCTAGGCTTTCGATCGCAGCTGATGAATATGGGTGTTGTGAGTTACACGCAGCAACGATCAAGATCCACTGCGTAGTGTTGAAGTTTAGTGGATGCCTACCTGTCCCTTGATCGATTCGAGGAGTGCCGGTGAGTTATACCCAACGCCGTCCTTAAACACGATCGCGACGTTCTTGATCACAGCTGGATTGGCGGCAAGATCACCTTTGAGGAGGACCATCTCGGCTAGTTTGCCGATCTCAATGCTGCCGATCTCATCGTAAATATCCAGGATCTTGGCCCCATTAGCGCTCATGATCTGTATGACTTCCTCCGGAGCAAAATCCGCCTCGCGCAGTAGCTCGAAGTTGCGCTGATCTCCAAATCCCGGTAGAGCCGCGCCGTATCCTGTCGGGTCGACACCCGCTGCAAGTGTGCCGCCCGCGCGCACGAACGCAGCCTCATACTCAAGCGCCTTCTGGAACATCTCAGGTGGGAAGCCAATACTGGCGTTCTCCGGAGCGTTGACGTAGCGATTGTTCTCGGCCTCGACCGCCATGGCTATCTCGGGAGCGAGCATCTCGAGGGCACGAGGTTCCACCGGTGGCCGACCATGGACGAAGTTCTCATACACGGCCAGCGTCGAGGTCATACCGACGCCACTAGCGATCATCTCTCGGAAAGTTGTCTGAACCTCTTCCGAGTCCATGTCGATGTCAAGATATGCCGAGCCGATGCCAACACATTGGTCCGGCTGCTTATCCGACATGTAGTCAGTGTTGGTGAGCAGGCCGTGTTCGAGTTGGTCGATGCCGAGTGAAACCGCCTCGCGAAACGTTACTGAACACAGGTGGGCCGTAACTTTAATACCGTTCTTGTGAGCCTCATCGATCGCTGCACCCAGTTCCTCACGACTAATTTGAGTATAGGCCTTGAACCAACTGACGCCTTCCTCGGCCCAGTAACGCACGATGCGACGGGCATCCTCCTCGCCATTGAGTTGTGCCATCGACATAGAGCCACGTTGCCCAGTCAAGTAGGGCCCTGTCACGAAAATGCGTGGTCCGATACGCTGGCCGGTGTCGATGGCGGCCTTGAGGTTGAGTTCCTCGTATGGCGCACGGGCACCAGTGGTGCGGATTGTGGTCACCCCTGAAGCGAGATACATAATCGGCCCAGTCGTGCTGAGCTGAGCAGCCCGGCCACCGGCGGCGGTGTAGTAGCTGTGGTTGTGGAGGCCAATGAGACCCGGAATCAGGGTGTGCCCGCTGCCATCAACGACCTCAGCGTCGGCTGACAGTTGCACACGGCCAGACAGACCAATATTGGCAATTCGTCCGTTTCGAATTACGACGGTCTGGTTTTCGAGTGGCGCTCCACCGGTGCCATCGATGACTTTGACGTCAGTGATAGCAATCTCAGCCCCTTCGATAGCGACGAAGGCCTCGCGACTGGCCTCCTGAGCCGCATCCTCGGCAATGCCACCGGCATTTTGATTGGCCTCCTGAGCGGCAACTTTGCCAACCGTACTGCCCACTGTGGCAATCACGAGAGCGATCCCGACGATTGATAAGAACAAAGGCGTACGGCGGGCCCTACGAATCGAGCTCATCATTAGTTCATTCCTCCCTGTGGGGCATTTGGTAATACCTCAAAGACAAACTTCATTCCAGATTCGAGATGCTCCGCGATGTGGCAGTGAACCATCCATCGGCCTGGGTTCGATATTTCTAGCAGGATGTCAGTGGTTGTGCCGGTAGGTAAAAGGACTGTGTCTTTCCATACTAGGTTGTTGTTGCGAACCCCATCCTGATCGAGTACCAGAAATCGTTGACCATGGATGTGAAGTGGGTGTTGCATGGCGTGCCACGCGTCCCGGTTGTTGACCAGACGAATCTTGACAACGTCGCCCACCTGAAAATTCCAATCAATGTCCATGTTTTCAGCCCCGGTCACCGAATCGCGCAGCAGCCAAGTCACCTCGTTGCTAGTAGTTAGCCAGTTCATGATAGGCATTGTTCCGCTCCACTCAACTGGGTTGAAATAAATCCAGTCGTAGAGCATTACTTGCTCGATTGGCAGCGGCAGGTTGGTGACCCCAAGAGTCAGGGCCAATTCCAGATCAATCGGATTATCGAAGTGGTCACGGTAGTCGTCGATATCGCCAATAACGTCGGCGTTCTCGCGTAAGACATCAAATGCGGGGCCATGATTTGCGGACGTGATACGTTCCGCGACGCGGACAACTCCCAAGGTGTCGATTTCAGGAAAGAATGTACCGAAACGATGGTTGATCGCTTGCACCTGGTTGTTGACATGGAACTTGCCAGGCTTGTCGAAACGTACCTCAACGACGTAACGCTCTGCTGGAGCGATGACCATGCTCTGGACTAATTGTTCCCGTTCGAACTTGCCGACGTCGGAACCCACAACCTTCATTGCTAACGGGGCATCCGGTACGCGTTGCATCGCGCCGTTAGCAGTGTATTCAGCACGTGAGTCTCGCAGCGGCCCTTCCTCTTGTTGGAAGGAGATGTTGAACGTGCGGGTGTTTGAGGCGTTGGTGAAATAGAAGCGGACCACCTCTCCACGGGCGACATCGAGCTCATAAAGTGGTTCGCCATTGACCAGAAATTCGTTGCCAAAACGCCCCATTAACATGTAATTAGCGGATTCTTGGCCGAACCAGACGTTTTCACCCTGCGAGTTGATGAGGAAATCATCGAGGATAAGGATCTCTTCCTTGTTGACCGGGCTGTAGTAACCGGCTGGACGTGGATCGACCAGAAGGTTTCCGTAGAGGCCGAGCTCCTGCATGATGTCTTCCCGATGGTGTGGGTGGTACCAGTAGATCCCGGCATCGGGGAAGTAGATCTGGTAGCGGAAGGTCCCATTCTGTTCTACTGGATCCTGTGTCAATCCCGGCACACCGTCGAAGCGATTGTCGAGGCGGACGCCGTGCCAGTGCACCGCTGTGGGGATAAGCGTCTTGTTGGTGAAGTTAATGAAGACAGTTGATTTTTCATCGACGCGAATCATCGGGCCAGGAAGCTGCCCGTTAAAAGCCATCATTAGGGTCTCGAAGCCATCGCCCAACGAGCGGCGCACCAGAGAAGCCTCAAGGTCAAGCGTGCCGCCATCGGGCAAACGCACAACCTGACTTGGTTGGGCCTCCGGGAGATTGTCCAACTGCTTGTCCGTCAGAGCCGCCGAGGAGAGTTTTTCTACCTGTGGTGCCAGCCCCATCATCCCCGGCAGCATCGGGACGAGAGGATGCGTCGGCGGCATAGGCCAGCCCCACGGGGTTTCGTCAGTCTTGATCGTGCCTTGCGAAGTCCTCTCTTGTTCGACTGGCTGCTCCCTTGCACCGCTGCCTCGGTTCATTGGCCCCATGACTGCCGAGGGTGCTTGTGTCATCAAATCGTGCGGGTCCATGAACAGACTTGGGGAGCGACCACGAAGGATTAGTCGTCCGTTACGGTTTTCGACGTTAGCCGAAGTTTCAGCAGTGATCAGGACTAAGAATTTGTTAAATTCGATCCGGCCCAAGGAGTTGACACCATTGTCCACCTCGCCGAGCTTGATCACGGGCTCGAAAAACGGTGTTGTTGCCCAAGCAACATAAGCCGAGTATGGGCCGAGAGAGGTTGGGTCCGGCAGTCCTTCGATGTGTGCGGTTAGCTGATGGACATGGTGCCCGGCTGGTGTGACTGCAATACCGAATGGTGATGTCACACGACCCAGATCAACAGAGCCATTAGCGCCTTCAACCTCCGGTACTGCATGCAGATCGAGGCAGTAGAGGTCACTGGCGTTGCGTTTAGCGCAGGGTCCGTTAGGTGCTACACGGCGTTGTCTGGGTTGTTCCTGAGCGACCAGGTTTGACGAGAGACCCTCGAGTGTAGTCGCCTTTGCCCCATTCGTCCCCGCAGTGGCAATGATCGCAATAAAACTGGCGGCCATTAGCCGGTTAGCGGCCCGTACTTTCATTCTTGTCCCTGTCTCGAAAACCTTGTTGTACGGCGCCCGAAGGAGTTTCTCGACACTCTAAGTGCCTATATCCGCAAAGCGCCCGGGTTGCCACTCTCAATCAAGAAGGAGGCACGCGTCGAGATCGGAGAGTCTGGCTGGCTGACATATTCCAAGACTCGATAATTAGCCTTCAACTGAGAAGGAGATAGCTCGCATGTCACGTAGCCCCTTTGGCCATTGAAAAATTTCACGAACGGATTTTCCGACAATATTCCCGCGGTGGTTTCGCGGGTGTCAGAACCGTTCCCACTCGAACTAATTGAGGTCCCCACTAGCTCAGTGGCGATGCTAGCCGACCCGGGATCTGCGAAATCTGCCTTGATGTCATTGACCCAGTTCGAGTGGATATCACCAGTGAGAACCACCGGGTTGCTGGGCTGTTCGGTTGCCAGGAAGTCGACTAGCCGATTGCGTGCGGCATCATAGCCGCTCCACTGGTCCATACTGAGGCTTTCACCATCCCCAGCCGAGTGGTCCACTGGGGCCACCATGACTTGTTGGGGGATTATGTTCCAATTGGTACTGGAGGATTGAAGTGCGTTGAACAGCCAACTTTCCTGGTCTGCTCCCATGAGGGTGGCGGCTTCGTCAAATACTGCCGGGCACGCCGGGCCGCGCGTGTCGTTACAGGCTTGGTTGGTGCGGTATTGGCGGGTATCGAGCACGAAGAACCCAGCGAGCTGACCGTACGACAGACTGCGGTACAACCGCATGTCGGGGCCTTGGGGCAGCGAGGCTCGCCGCAGGGGCATGTGTTCGTAGTAAGCCTGGTAGGCGTTTGCTCGACGGAGCAGAAATGTATCCACGGAGCCAGCTCGTTCCGAGATGTCACCGGCGTAGTTATTGTCCACTTCGTGGTCGTCCCAGGTGACGACAAACGGCGCCGCGGCGTGGATTGCCTGGAGATCAGGATCAGATTTGTACAAA
>JAYYTT010000307.1:0-10787 GCA_036344375.1 Acidobacteriota bacterium
AGACTTCGTCCTATCCTTGTACTCGCCACCGCCCAGGTTCTAGGGAAATCCACTGATTCGCTGCTTCCAGCGGCCTGCTCTGTCGAATTAATCCATACTTATTCGCTCATTCATGACGATCTCCCTGCGTTCGACGACGATGACCTTCGCCGGGGAAAACCCACTAATCACAAAATTTTCGGTGTGCCGCAAGCAATTCTTGCCGGTGACGCATTGCAATCCTTATCTTTTTCACTCCTTGCTAACGCGGCTCGAGAAGCTGATTCCCTAGAGCCATGGATCACCTCTCTCATGGAATTAAGTAAAGCCGTGGGAAGCATGGGCATGGCTGGCGGTCAATGGCTCGATATCGAAGCGGAAGATCAAGCGCTTGATGTGGTTTCGCTTGGAACCCTTCATTCCGCTAAGACAGGCGCACTCTTGACAGCCTGTGTTCGAATCGGCGCCCTCCTTGGCGGGGCCGACGACGCGATGAAAGCTCAGCTTGATGGTTACGGAAAATCCATTGGCCTTGCTTTCCAAATCGTTGACGACATCCTCGACGTAGAAGGTTCAGTCGCAGACCTTGGAAAGATTCCAGGGGCCGATAAAGCACGTGGAAAGGCAACCTACCCCGGCCTTCTCGGTCTCGAGGGTGCACGCGCCGAAGCACACCGGCTTCGAACAATAGCCCTCGAGAACATTGAACCTTTTGGGTCGGCGGGTCGTCCGCTGGAGCTAATTGCAAACTTCATTGTTGACCGCAGCCAGTGAGTTCCTCACGCCTGCGACTTGACAGGGTGCTAGTCGACCGAGGACTGGCTCCTACCCGCAGTAGCGCACGCGCCCTGATAATGGCTGGGAAGGTGCGTCTGGCAAACCAGTCTGAATTCAAGGCAGGGACCCTGGTTAACGTTGATACTTCAATCGAAGTAATCGAACCACCACGTTTCGTGAGCCGGGGCGGCGACAAGCTAGCTGCTGCCATCAACAAGTCTGGGATAAATGTAACCGGGTGCACTTGTTTAGATATTGGTGCCTCAACCGGAGGCTTTACCGATGCTCTGCTCCAAACGGGTGCATCCATCGTCATCGCTGTCGATGTGGGCTATGGACAGCTTAGTTGGAGATTGCGACAGGATGACCGTGTCCTACTACTGGAACGGACCAACGCCCGGTACCTAACAATTGATGACTTGCCGACTAGCCTCAACACACCGCCGACAATTTTGGTCATCGATGTCGCGTTTATTAGTGCCAGGAAAATTCTTCCCGCCGTGGGACAAGTATGCGCTCCTACTTGCGACGCCATAGTGCTAGTCAAACCACAGTTCGAGAGTAGACCTGACCGAATCGGGGCCCGGGGTATTGTCACCAGCAAAGATACGAGACGTGAATGCCTGACGGCGGTCGGGCGATCAGCCGAAGAACTTGGCTGGACTGTCATCCGCGCCATTCCTAGCCCAATTCGTGGGTCCACAGGAAATTGGGAGTGCTTTCTGCAGCTCCAGAGGCCTCGTTTGATGGCAGAATTTGCTAGCCTGCAGGAAAAGCTTGACAACATCGACATTCCAGAAAACTGAGAACAGGCGACCAGGGTCAGTACTGTGGACAAACAACGCTTTCGCCACGTGGGGCTAGTTGCAAAAGGACACGAGCCGTCAATCGCTGACGACCTACACCGTATTGCTAAGAAGCTAGCCTCCAACAATTGTGCTGTGACCTATGACAAGGCTGCCGCCACTCTTCTACAGTCATCAGAAGAAGGGCTTGGGCGCCGAGATCTTGCCGCTTCTGTCGACGTAATCGTCGTCCTAGGCGGTGACGGCACCCGGCTTTCAATCGCCCCAATTGCTGCCGCAGCTGGGGTTCCCGTACTCGGAGTTAACTATGGCAGTCTCGGCTTTCTGACCTCAAGTGTCCGCGAAGAAAGCGACACCGCCATTCAGAGTCTTCTCGACGGCGACTACACCAGTAGCCACCGCATGATGTTGCGAGCTTGCATTCACGATGCCCAGTCGCCAACTGAGGCCAGTGATCGTTTCCGTGATGTATTGAATGACGCTGTTGTCAATAAAACCTCACTCGCCCGGATTATTCAGCTGGAGGTCACTATTGACGGTGATTTCGTATCACGCTATCGAGCCGATGGGCTCATCGCCGCAACGCCTACAGGCTCGACAGCGTACTCCCTTGCTTCCGGTGGGCCAATCGTAATGCCTGATCTCGAGGCGATCATCGTTTCACCCATTAGCCCGCATTCTCTAGTCAACCGCCCGCTCGTATTGCCGGGTCAAGCCCGGGTTTCAGTCCGTGTACTTTCCAAAGATCAAGACATTGTCCTCACCCTTGATGGCCAGGAAGGCCTCCAAGTACACCCGGGCGAGGTCGTTACGGTTGAACGCAGTCCATTACGATTTGAGCTTCTCTTAACTGGGCGCCGGTCGCATTTCGAGGTCCTGCGAACAAAGTTGAAATGGGGAGACCGATGACTGTTTCAAATCAGCGATATTCCCTGTTCAGACCCAAGCACGGTGCACCGAGACAAACTTGTGTACAACAGACGAGTAACATGGTGCCTCTCTGCACTGTCCTTGAAAATAGTCGCTGCACAGTGCCTGTGGATTACGTAATTAGACCAAACTGGATGTGATCCAATTCATAGACTCAGCATATCGCTCCAAACACTGCGACTCCGTTGGCTTTCCTGCAATGGAGTGCAATTCGTGGCCTCTCCACTGAGATCTTCTAAGAAAATGGTGCGCAGCAGGTATCCTCGCCCCGGAAAATGCCGACTTCCTGTAGCACTTGCGTTGATATCTATCTGTTGTTCCTGCTCTGACCTCCCGCTCGACACTGATCCTCTATTATCAATGGCAGAGGTCGTTAGTGAGGAGAAACGTTACCCTGCCCCACTAACAGAGGCCTGGCGTCGGTCCCCCAACAACCCAATTTCATTCCAACCAGCAGTCGGCACCAACAATGTCTATCTGGTCGTCGATAACAAGCTCGTTGCGTGGAGCGTACGAACTGGGGCGACATTGTGGGATGCAGTTGATTTTGAATCGGAGATCAGTGCAGCACCCGTCGTTATCGGCCAGCAAGTCGTTATTGCAACCATGGGCAGTGACTCCATCGAACCGCGCGTCTGGTGGTTCTCCAGCGATGGCTCGCTCGGATCACAGGCGCCCGTTGCGACATCTATCTCCAAGCTCAATGGTGAACCCGGAATGGTTGTCTATATCGACGAACGTGGCGTTGGGCGGCTTGGTGGCGTTCGCAATTGGCACACGCCCCTTGAAAAACCAGCTACTGTCAATCTTGCCACAGAGCATCAAGTAGCATTGATCACAACCGAAGATGGTCTTCTGCTCGCATTCCGCCTTAACGACGGCAAGATAGACTGGCAGTATGACGCTGGTACCAAAATTACTGGAGCCTATGTTGCAAAGGAAATCGCATACATCGGCACTGCTGGCGGCGACTTAATCGCTTTCAACCTCAAAGATGGCCGTATTGAGTGGCAACGAATATTGGGAACCTCAGTGGTTGGTTCGCCTGCCCAAACCGAGGAATTACTTTGGGTCGCTGGCCTCGACGCACGACTCACCGCGCTCAAGGCGGAGAACGGAACCCATCTATATACTGTTGACCTATCATCCCGGAACTACCTCGATATAACTCCGTTCACGCAATGGATTGCTGTTGGAGCACACTATGGGCCCTGGCTTGCTGTTCGAGGACCTAGCCGTGCCGAAGAAGAACAAGGACTAATAGCCCCTGTTCAAATCCAGGTACAAGGACCCCCGGTAACCAATCAAGCGGCCCTCAGTATTCCTGCCGGGAGCGGCCCAGCAGGATTGGCAGTAGTCAACGGAGACGGGATGGTGGTTTTCCTGGAACCACAGCGCGCACACTAACAGCAGTCAGTTAGCCTTTTGCTTCAACTCCAGGAGTACACCGCCCAACGAGGCCGGATGAACAAAGGCGATCCGCGACCCTTCAGCTCCCCGGCGGGGTTTCTTGTCTACTAAAGGCACCTGTGCCTCCTCAAGAACGGCAAGTGTCTCTTCGATGTCCTCGACCACGATGCAAATATGGTGCATCCCCTCTCCGTGGGCATCCAGAAAGCGAGCCACAGCTCCATCACGATCAGTCGGCGCAATGAGTTCCACCCGCGTGTCCCCTGGAAGTTGCATGAAAGCAACTTCCACACCTTGCTGTTCCACAACCTCACAACCACTCAGTTCGGCTCCTAGAACAGACTCGTAGGTTGTACGTGCCAGTTTGAGGTCCCGTACTGCGATCCCGATATGATCGATCCTCCCTGGGGGGATAAGGCTCATTCTCCAAATACCTCAGCCACTATACTCTCGGCCGCGCTATATGGGTCGAGATCACCGCTAGCAATCGCTGCAACCAACTCATCCTCACGCTTCTCATCCAGTCCACGAGAGCGCACCGCACCCAACAAACGCTGCCGTAACAAAGTGTGTAACCTGAATCGGGCGAGTGCGCGGCGCCTCTGCCCAGCCTTGCCACTTGCACGGTACCAGTCCTCATGATCTCGGATTGCCACCTTCAACTCATCAATACCATCGCCCTGTGATCCGACTGTCCGAACAACCCTGGGGTCCCACTCCCCATCGTCAGCCTGTGTGACCCAAGCATGCAACTGAGCTTCGGCCCGGTCGGTACCAGGCATATCAGACTTATTTAGTACGAATATATCCGCAACTTCCATAATTCCAGCCTTAATGGCTTGGATTTCATCTCCTCCAACTGGAGTTAGAACAACGCAGGTCGTATCTGCAACGCCAGCGACATCGACCTCATCTTGGCCGACACCTACGGTTTCAACCAATAGTCGATCGAAGCCAGCTGCGGACAGTACCGCCAGGGTGTCGTACACCGCCGCCGACAGGCCACCCATAGCCCCTCGCGTTGCCATGCTGCGTACGTAGACACCTTCGTCTTCAAAATGTTCCCGCATACGAACACGGTCCCCAAGAAGAGCGCCGCCTGTGAATGGACTTGTAGGGTCGATAGCAAGAACACCAACGCTTTTTCCTTCGGCGCGATAAGCCGTCGTCAAACCATTTACAAGCGTGCTCTTGCCAGCCCCACTAGGGCCGGTAATACCAACGACGGGCGGCCCACCGGCAAGTGGGAACAATTGGCGTATCAAATCAGCACCACCACCGTTCTCGACCGCGGTGATCGCCTTTGCCAGGGCGCGGCGATCACCGCCCACAAGCCGGTCAACGATCGAGCAAACGTCCCCGCTGGTCATCGCCTCAAGCACTCAGCACCTCACGCTTCACCGTACAACGCTGGATCTAAGATTTCTCCTCGCCTATCGTGTAAGACAATGCGAGTGTCTCTCTTTACTTTCAACTAACCTTCAAGGAGCCTCTCGGCAGATGAAGGGTGTGTCGGGCGCCGGAAAAATCAGGCAACGACATCATGCCAACAATATGTCGATCTCCAGGCTATTATAGGCGCCGCAGGACGTTATTCACGAATCTCGGAGGAGGTGTATCTCGAATTCTGGAAAGGCGGAGCTACACGCGCATACCACCTGCTCTGATGGTGTTTTGAGCCCAAATGACCTGGTTGCTGAAGCAGTCCGCACCAAACTTGCTGCTCTAGCCATCACCGATCATGACATCGTTAGTGGCGTTGCTCCTGCACGGGCTTCTGCACTAGATCTGGACCTTGAAATTGTTGCGGGCGTTGAATTCTCGACTAATCTCGATAACCACGAAATTCACATGTTAGGCCTGTTTGTGGATGACACAAACGTTGAACTCATCAAATGCACGGACCAGGCCCGTCGCTTTCGACGTCAGCGAGCTAAGGAAATTGTGGAGCGCCTCAATAGCAAAGGTGTCGACGTTGAATTCACTGCCGTGGAATCGGCAGCAGGTTACGGAAGCATCGGAAGGCCTCACATTGCCAAGGTAATCGTCGAAGCACACGAGGGCACCGGTAACGTCGAGGAAGCTTTCCGTAAGTGGATTGGTGTTGGCAAGACAGCTTTTGTCCCCAAAGAAACCGTTGGTGCAGAGGAGGTGATCAGAGTCGTGCATCGGGCCGGTGGAGTTGCGATACTTGCTCATCCGGATAGCTACCGATGGTCGTGGCGCCGATGCCAGGAGGGAATACGAACGCTCGCCAACCTTGGCCTCGACGGGTTTGAACTAGTGCATCCTTCGTACACCTCAAACGCCCGCAAAAAATTCAAAGGGTTGATCGACGAAATGAGGCTACTACCCTCTGGAGGGTCTGACTTTCACGGGCCACCGGTCGGAACTACCCGGCTGGGCGAGTATGCGGTCTCGCTCCAGTGGCTCGAGGCACTTCGCGAAGCTGCCATGAACCACCGTGCCAACATACATTCAACGGAAGAAAACGTATGAGTATCAAGCCAGATAGCTGGATTCGGAAAATGGCTCTTGAGGAATCAATGATTGAGCCCTTCGAGGAGGGACTCGTAAGCAAGGGTATCGTGTCATACGGGGTGTCCGCTTATGGCTACGACATCCGTATCGCTGACGAATTCAAGGTTTTCACCAACATCAACACGAGCGTGGTTGACCCAAAGAGTTTCGACCCCAATTCCTTCGTTGATTTTCAGGGCGACGTTTGTATTATTCCGCCCAATTCGTTTGCCCTCGCGCGCTCGATGGAATATTTCCGTATTCCTCGATCAACGCTTGTGATTTGCGTCGGAAAGTCCACCTACGCACGCTGCGGAATTATCACGAACGTAACGCCGCTTGAACCCGAGTGGGAAGGGCACCTGACCCTAGAAATCTCGAATACGACACCACTCCCTGCCAAAATCTATGCCAATGAGGGTATCGCTCAACTTTTATTCTTCGAAAGCGACCTGGTCTGTGAGACCTCTTATGCCGACCGTGATGGCAAGTATCAAGCACAGACGGGCGTAACCGCGCCACGTATTGACCGGAGCTCCTGATGGAAGTTTCAACAACCAATGCCCCCGCGGCTGAGATTGAAGCCGAGGCATTGATCCTCGCAATTCCTGAGGACACTGGCAAGCCGACATCCTGGGACGCGGTGGACGCTATCGTCGGTGGCATCGTTTCGGAGGCACTGGCAGGCCCTGGGTTTCAAGGCAAACGCGGACAAACTCTTGCGCTATCTACACCAGGGAACCATTGTCGTGAACTTGTCCTCGTCGGACTTGGCATGTCTGGAGAAATCGACCTCGAAGTCTGGCGCCGCGCGGTCGCCAATGGCATTACCAAAGGCTGCCAACGCGGTAACAGCAAGATTGCCGTGCCACTTCCCGAGATTGACGGGCATGATTCCGGAGAACTTGCTATAGCGGCCACCGAAGCAGCCATTCTGACGTCTTATCGATACCGAGAATTCAAAGCTGCTCCACCGGAGTTCGTAGAACTCGAAGAAATTATGCTCGCAGCGCCGGTAGATATCGCAGCTGCGACTATGCGCGCCCAAAAGGTCGCCGACGCTACCTGCTGGGCCCGGGACCTTGTTAATACGCCAAGCAATATGAAGCGACCAGATTCGCTTGCAATGAACGCCAGAGAGATGGCTGTAGAAACCGGCTTGGAATTTGAAATTATCGATTCTGGAAAAGCCCAGCAACTCGGGCTCAATGCTTTGCTTGCCGTTGGGCAGGGCTCCGCCGTGGGGCCAAGACTAGTAATTCTCGAACACCGGCCAATAGGAGCGACTGGTCAACCGACGGTGATTGTCGGTAAAGGAATCACTTTCGACACAGGTGGCATATCCTTGAAACCCGCACAAAAGATGGGCGATATGAAGGCAGACATGTCGGGGGCCGCGGCTGTATTCGGAACAATGCGAGCCTTAGCAAAGCTCGACGCCCAAAGCTGGGTAGTCGGTGTCACCCCGCTGGCTGAGAATATGCCAGGTTCGCAGGCCTATCGCCCTAGCGACATCATTCGTGCGTACGACGGCACTACTATCGAAGTTCTGAACACCGATGCCGAAGGGCGCGTCGTTCTGGCCGATGCGCTAGCCTACGCATGCAAACGCTATGAACCGTGCCGGATAGTTGACCTGGCCACACTGACGGGAGCCTGTGTCGTAGCCCTGGGGTCACACGCCGCCGGCCTCATGGGAAACAACGACGAATTATGCAATGCACTGATATCTGCCGGCGAGGCAACAGGTGAACGGCTATGGCGGCTTCCCGCTTGGTCGGCATACGATAAGTTGGTTGATAGCGAGGTCGCGAATGTGCGGAACTCAGCGGGCCGGGGCGCTGGTGTGATCACAGCAGGAATGTTTCTCAAACGATTTGTTGGTAACACAGCCTGGGCCCACTTGGACATTGCGGGAACCGCTTTTCTCGAAAAGGCTACACCGTACGAGCCCAAAGGTGGCACAGGGTTTGGCGTTCGGCTGCTGACCCACTGGCTATCCACTTGAACGAACCTGAGCCCATTGATGCTAAGGAGCGTGTCGAGAACCTCAGCACTGCATTTGGCGGCTTCAAACATGCTCTAATCCTTACTCATGACAACCCTGACCCCGATGCACTCGCAAGTGCTTTTGCGCTAGCTGCTACTCTCAGCCATCTAACTGGAATCGACTGTGAAGTTGGATATGCTGGAATTATTGGCCGTGCTGAGAACCGTGCCATGCTCCGCGAGCTCGAGTTAGCGCCGGTCCGAATCCACGGAGATACCCTGGAACGGTTTGACGCTCTCGCTTTAGTCGATACACAACCCGGCTTTGGCAATAACTCCCAGCCTGTTGGGCGGTCACCAAACGCGGTCATTGACCATCACCCTTGCCGTCAAAACCTTGATGGCCTTCCATTCGTCGACGTACGCGACGGATATGGAGCAACAGCCACAATCATCTACGAATACGCCCAAGTTGGCGGAGTTCCGCTATCGACAAACATCCTCACCGCACTCTTCTACGCCATCAAATCTGAAACCCAAGAGCTTGGTCGCGGTGCTGGTTACGCTGACCAGGAAGCCTACTTGAGCCTTTTGCCCAGAGCGGACAAGATGGCTGTTTCTCGGATTCAACAAGCCCCTGTACCTCGCAACTACTTTCGCGCCTTTCAAGTCGGAATCGAAAATGCTCACCTACAAGGGCGCATCGTTATCACCGACCTCAAGACAGTCGACAATCCTGACCTCGTGGCAGAAATGGCAGACTTCCTGCTTCGCCTCGAAGGTGCAGACTGGGCAGGGTGCATGGGACTCTACAATCGCAACCTACTACTGTCCTTGCGGACAGCTGTGGAAGATGCACATGCTGGGCAGATAATTCGCCGGGTTGCCGTCGGCCTAGGACGTGCCGGTGGCCACGGCGCAATGGCTGGTGGCCAGATTCCTCTGGGCGAACGTGACTACGGAGAGGTGGCAGCACAGATCAGAGCACGCCTGGTAGACGAACTAGCGAATGACACGGCGGCAGGAGAGGCGCTGGTATTGTGAACTGAGGCTCCAGGCCACTATTAGCTCGGCAATTTACTGGTCCCATCTTTTTTACGTTGCGGCGCAACAATGCCACCGCTGACAACAAAACGGAGAGCTTCTTCAACCGTCATGTCAAGAAAAACCAGTTCTTCCTTCTGGGCCAGTACTAAAACTCCCGAGGTTGGATTGGGCGTGGTGGGCACAAAAACATTCACCGTCGTATCGGATGAGCAATCCCGGAGCTCTCCTTGAGTCGCCGCCGTAACCAATGCAACGGTATAGATCCCCTTGCGCGGGTATTCGATTAGAACAACCGAATCGAAGGCTCGATCCGCACTGCTATAAAAAGTTTCAACTAACTGCCGTGCCGATCCATAGATACTTTTCACCAATGGAATACTGAGGGCCAGGTTATCCATCATACGAACTACTGTTCTCCCTAAGATGTTGCTTCCGGCTAACCCAATTAAGTAGATCACCACAACCGTCAGTATTAGACCAACCATCCCTGCAACCATTCCAGCGCCGGGCAGATCGAAATAGCCTCCAAGGCCAATAGCATCACCAATGCGAAGCACAGGTGGTGTCACAAACATCTGCACCGGACGAAGAATAAGAGCAAATAGCCAAAAAGTGACGAAGACCGGCAAGATAATTAGGAGACCGGCAAGCAGAGATCTTCGGAGGTGAGCCACTAGCCGCATCAGGATAGTTTGCCGCTCGGTCCGAGCTGTTTCCGGAAATCAAGGAAATACTGAGCAGCGGATACCAACGACAAAACGACGACCAGCCACAGGCCGATCTCCCCAACGAATATTTCACCCACCATGAAGTATTCACCAAGATACGCTGGCCCCAGAAGCAGCAAGACGACTGTAACCATTTGCACAGTTGTCTTATATTTACCCAGCGCTGACGACGAGATCGTGATTCCATGGCCAGCGGCAATCGGGCGTAGTCCGCTGATTGCCAACTCACGACCAATGATGATAACCACCATCCACGCAGCTGCGAGTCCCAATTCCACCAACGATATAAAAGCCGCTGATACTAATAACTTGTCCGCAATGGGGTCGAGTAATTGCCCAAGTGTTGTTATCTGCTTACGCGTGCGGGCTAGGTAGCCATCAAACCAATCCGTCAATGACGCAATGATGAATACCGAGAGACCAACCAGTCGGTAATCTGTCAGGAGAAAAACAACCAGGATCGGTACGAGAAAGATCCGCAATACTGTCAGAGCGTTCGGCAGTGTCCAAGTGCCAGTGGTTACAGAAGACAACTCAGGATCCGCTTGTCTTGTCTCTGCCGCATTCACGATCTTTCGCTCCTTTTCCCACCACTTTCCAG